>DRQI01000114.1 GCA_011330545.1 Flavobacteriia bacterium | reverse complement strand
TTTTAATTTTAGGTTATTCTCTTTTCTGAATATTTTTTGTTATCAACTTAATTAAATTTCATTTTTTTATAATCCTTAAATTGATGTACTCATCCCTTTATTGTTTTGGAGTGAACCCTTCCGTCCACGCCTGTGGCGTGGCCACCTTCCCTTTTTAAGGGAAGGAATTAAAATTTGTCTCCACTTTAAAATTGTACTTAATTTTCAAATTCTTTTTGCAAATTCCCCTCCTCCCGAAGCTTCGGGATTAAGGAGGGGTGAGACGCGCCGTAAGTGCATCTCGAGGTGGTTGTTTTCTTAATTTCTTCAGTGCCTGACAAAATGAATCACTTTTCGTTTATTTTATATATTATTATCCGTAAAGGCATCGCAGGTTTTTGAAACCTATTCGGCTTTAAAACCATTAAGGGCTAATGCTTTAAATTTTAGGCTTTTCTTTGCTAAAACTTTAGTATCAATGGATTGAATTTTTACATTGAGCTATTGTTTTTTACTATCTTTTAAGGTACATTAATAATTTATCTTAAAATTAACGTTTTTAATGTATAGGCTTAATGAAATCTTTTAATTTTGGAACAACTTTTGTTGCATTTCCAACAAAGAAAAATATGACACGGATTTTTAGCATTATACTCATTTTTACGGGTTCTTTTTTAATGACTGCGCAAGAAGTTAAAAAAGACACTATCATTGACGATATGATTGTCATTCGCGGTGATTCTGTTACCATTCCCTTAGATGAAGTTATCCTATTAAACAAGCTCCATTTCAAATCGAGTAAAGAAAAGCGTTACTACTATTGGTATTGGAAAAAAGTACACAATGCCTATCCTTATGCTAAGCTGGCAGCTGAAAGGTTATTACAGTTAAATGCACAATTAGCACAAATCCGCTCCAAGCGAAAACGCAAAAGGCATACAAAAAAAATGCAGAAATACATGGAGAATGAGTTTACGGATGAGCTAAAAAAAATGACAAGGACAGAAGGCAGAATCCTCATCAAACTACTACACCGGCAAACCGGCTTAACAGCTTTTGACCTTGTAAAAGAATACCGCAGCGGATGGAAAGCTTTCTGGTATAACACTACGGCCAATATGTTTAAGCTCTCTTTAAAAAACGAATACCATCCTGAAAGCAATCCTCTTGACTTTTTAATAGAAGATATTCTGCAGCGTTCTTTTAGCAACGGCAGCCTTGAAGAACAAAAAGCCCGGCTTCCTATAGATTATTTTGAAATTGCTCCTAAATATAAAAATATGGATGTTGTTGAGGTTATTAATGCACGAAAGAAATAAACCACTATACATTAGAAATCCATAGTTTCAAACAAAAGAATGAAATTTTTTTTTAAAATGAGCCTTTCATTCCGAATGAGGCATGAAGAGAAATCTTATTATGATGAGATTTAGCTCCGCTGAACTTACGTTTCTCGCTCTATCAAAATAACAAGATACTCTTTAAAGTTTATAGAAACTAACGTAACTGCAATGAAATTACAGGGTTTTAACCTTTATAATGATTCTCTAATACATAATCAGGGTTAAAATTTTTTGCGTTAAAACTTTGTTAAAACAGAAATCTCGGTTAAACCTCCATTTAGAAATAGAGTCTAAGCAACAATTATTAATTTCTAAAACCTCGTTATTATGAAAAACATACTAATTGTTGCCATTTTAGTATTTACTGTAAATGTTTATGCACAACAACCCGCTAAAAAAAAGATGCGCCCTCACTTTACCCCGGAACAAATTGCAACCTTGCAAACAAAAAAAATGACTCTGTACCTTCAATTGAATGAAAGCCAACAACAACAAATTCTCGAAATCAATAAAAAGAAAGCCATTGTACGCAAACAGAAAATGGAAGAGCGAAAAGCGCTCCGCCTAAAAGATGAAAAACCAACGGCCACAGAATTATTCAATAGAAAAAGTGCTTGGTTAGACGCCCAAATTGCACATCAAAAAGAAATGAAAAAAATCTTGACTGAGAAGCAGTTTAAAATGTGGAAAAAGTCTCGTATCCGTAAAAACACACTAATAAAAAAAAGAATGCGAAAAGCGTAGTATCATACTCTTACAACTAAAAAAAGCCTATCTACATGAGATAGGCTTTTACACATATAACTAAGATGTTAGGATTATCGCAATCTATCTACAGATTTTACAAGGTCTTCATCCTTTTTTATTGCTTTGTTTGCCAAAACTAACAATACAATAACAACAATAGGCAATACGGCCCCAATACCCTTCTCAGAAACTTGCATTTCTCCAGATAATGTTAGTAGATGATAAATCAATATTCCTAATAAAATAAGGTTTATCAAAATATTAAGTCGGTTTACTATAAATTGATTCTTTCTGTTTTTAAATAAAAAAATACTGATAAGGCTCATCACACCTGAAATGATAAATAAAATAGGAATCATTTTTATGGTGATGGCATCTTGAGTCAATAAATCCATTATATAGTAAACACTATTAGCAACCGTTGTCCATACAGAAAACACAAAAGTCAGCCCTAAGGAAATAACGGCTCCAATAAGTAAATATAACGATTGAATACGCTGAATCATACCATTTCAAATAAATTTCGTTTGCAAAAATACATTAATCTTTTTAAGAAATGAAGGTGTATATTAAATATAATTTGTATAATTGCATCACAATTACAACATATTGTAAATCTACTTCATTTTACAATATTCAAAATATTGCATATCTAAACCAGTTTATACAATTTTTCAAGAAGGAAATATCTTCAAAATAATCTAACCACATTTTAATACTAATGTTTGAAATCGATACTTTAAAACAAAAAAAACTACCTGAATTACAGGAAATTGCAGAAAAAATAGGCGTACCAAAATACCGTCAATTAAAAAAATTAGACTTGGTATACCAAATCTTAGACGTTCAGGCTTCAAATCCTACTCCCCAAGAAACAATACCGAAGAAAAAAGCACCGCGCAAACGCATACAAAGAAATGTTTCTGCACCAAAATCTGTAGAAAACAAAAATACTCCAGACAAAAAACAAGTTTCGCCGTCAACAAGCGAAGACAATAATAAAACCAAGGAAACTCACAAAGAAACGCCTAATAAAGACAGTGCTCCTAATAAAGGCAACACTTCAAATAAGAGCAACGCTTCAAATAAGGATAGCGTTTCTAATAAGGAGGGTACTTCCAACAAAGACACCTCAGCGAATAAAGACAATACTTCAAAAGCTGAAACGAAACAGGCAAAACCCAATCAAAAGAATTTTAAGAAGGGCCATAACCAAAATGGGGCACATCAACGAAATGCTAATAATAAGCAAAACAAACAACCCGGTAATGTTGCGAGAAGGCAAGGAAAATACAGGGATCCTGATTTTGAATTTGACGGCATCATTGAAAGCGAAGGTGTTTTAGAAATAATGCAAGACGGATATGGTTTTTTACGGTCGTCAGACTATAATTACTTATCCTCTCCCGATGACATTTATGTTTCGCAATCGCAGATAAAATTATTTGGATTGAAAACGGGTGACACGGTTCGCGGAATTGTACGCCCTCCTAAAGAAGGCGAAAAATACTTTCCTCTAATTCGAGTATCATTAATCAACGGATTAAACCCCAGTATTGTAAGGGATAGGGTTTCTTTTGAACATTTAACACCTTTATTCCCAAAAGAAAAGTTTAATTTGGCTGAAAAAGGAAGTTCTATATCAACTAGGATTATAGATTTGTTTTCGCCGATTGGCAAAGGGCAACGGGGCATGATTGTTTCACAACCCAAAACCGGAAAAACCATTTTACTAAAAGATATTGCCAATGCTATTGCCGCCAACCATCCTGAAGTATATCAAATAGTTTTATTAATTGATGAACGCCCGGAAGAAGTAACCGATATGCAACGTAATGTAAGAGGCGAAGTGGTAGCTTCTACGTTTGATGAACCTGCCGAAAAACACGTGCGTGTTGCTAATATTGTACTCGAAAAAGCAAAAAGGTTAGTTGAGTGTGGGCATGACGTGGTTATTTTATTAGATTCAATTACCCGATTGGCAAGAGCATATAATACGGTTGCCCCGGCTTCGGGTAAAATACTCTCGGGTGGTATTGATGCCAATGCATTGCACAAACCCAAACGCTTTTTTGGCGCCGCCCGTAAAATTGAAGGCGGGGGCTCTTTAACGATTATTGCTACCGCACTTACCGATACCGGTTCAAAAATGGATGAAGTTATCTTTGAAGAATTTAAAGGTACCGGTAATATGGAACTGCAATTAGACAGAAATATCGCTAATAGAAGAATTTACCCTGCTGTTGATTTGGTTAAGTCAAGTACTCGTAGAGACGATCTTTTACTAGATGAAAAAACCATCCATCGGATGTGGGTATTGCGCAAGTATTTAGCAGATATGAACCCTATTGAAGCGATGGAATTTATTAGTGAAAAAGTAAAATTCTCAAAAAATAATCAAGAGTTTTTAATGTCGATGAACGGATAAAAGCTAAAAAATACTAATTCAAATGATTGAGAGTCAAGCAAATCTTTGTTTGGCTCTTTTTTTATATCTAAATAGTTTTTAGTATTTGAAAAAATACGTATCTTTGCCGTCCAAATCGCGGGATAGCGCAGTATTCCGTATCAAGTACGGGGCAGGGTACCCACCAGTTTAGTACTTTATTTGATAAAAATTATAAATCAGTTTAATCTGATTTTAAAATATACATCGCGGGATAGAGCAGTAGGTAGCTCGTTGGGCTCATAACCCAAAGGTCGCTGGTTCGAGTCCAGCTCCCGCTACTAGTAAACAAAGGGCTTTCGAGAAATCGGAAGCTTTTTTTTATTTTACGGGTACAACATAGGTACAACATTTCGACGGTTTACTTTCAAAGGTTTACATATTCAACATAAAATTAATACGATAGAATTCATAACAAAGGTAGTATCTCATAAAATCACTTTTATTTCTCTATAAATTAAAATTAATCCGATTATAAAAAAAATTAAAAGGGGCACAACTATATTAATATCAAGTGATAACAAAATATAATCATAATCTTTATCTTTCTGAGCATCCCTAATTACACGAATTATATATATAAATGCTGCTCCTGCTATTAAGATTCCTATTAGTAGATTAGGTATATTCAAAATTTCTTTAATTAAAATTATCAAAATCTATAATGGTTCTTGTCACCTCTTTAAAAACTTTTCATTTATAATAATAGATTCAACCACCCCAGGTGATTTTATAATCTTTATAACTTGGACACTTTTCGCAATAATAAAAATATTAAATCTAAAACTGTAAACTCCCCCTAAAACAACCTCCAAGTTGCCAATTTTTGTTTTAATCAAAATATATTTGAAGTACTCCTCAAATTGATTAAAATTAGACAAATTTGATGAAATTAGAAAATTAAACAGCCCTAATTAGGGCAAGCCTACACTTTCTTGATTTTTTTTGAGTTATTCTAAAAATTCGGCCTCCTCCTTTTTTTGATTGAGAGCTGTCATATATCTAATTTTAACAATGGTACCACCAACTTTATAGCTAAAAGTAGCAGTAGGTGTAAAAAACGAGCATAATCACCTATACTTGTTTTTTTATTCAATTTTCTAATATGATATCTACCAACAATCTGAAAAGAATGAAGAATAATCTTGAAAAATTTCTTTTGTCTTTCCTTCAACATCTTTATAATAAATAAACTTACCATCCTTTTTTATTGTCCATAAATTTTGAATAAGGTCTGCATATATAGTATCTGTTACGTTTTCTTTTTTGATTAAAAAGGCAAATTCAAAACCTTCTGAAAGACCATTTTCAATTTTCTTCATATTTTCTACATCCCTCTTCAAAACATCATAATCATCTTCAGTTTCATATTTAAACGATGCTAGTTCATAATCTTTTTTATCCCAAAACATAGATTCATCTATATAATAAGGGTAATCATATATATTCAAAAATTTATAAACAAATATTCCCTGTTCTGATTTATTATTATGAACTTCCTTTTTTTGAAGCATAGAGCATGTAGCCAATACTATAGGAAATAGTAATAGCATAACTAAAACATTTAGAATATTATTTTTCATCTTTTTTAATTTTATTACTTTTTACATCCTTTGTTGGTACCGGTGTACCTCGATAATTTGACCTGTCATTTTCCCCTAAATTCCTATTTATTTGAATAGATAAAGTAGTAGTCTCTTTTTCTCCAAGGAATATTATCGAATCTTGCAACCCATCATTAACAACTTCCTCTTTTATATATTTCTCTATTTTTTTTAAATGTAATAAATATTTGTTTTGCGATTTGGTATTTATATTGATAGACATCGTACCAATTGCCACCAGAAATGGACATCACATAGCCTTCGGCTGTGAGTATAAAGTGCAATGCATTATTTTCATAGATAGCACTATTTTTCAGTTCGCACTTTCATAAAACGAAATTTTTTATTTGTAAGGCTCCCTATTTATAGCTTG
>DRQI01000113.1 GCA_011330545.1 Flavobacteriia bacterium | reverse complement strand
TAAGCTATTTTTGAAAATATTGAATTTAACAAACAATTTTAAAGAAATAAAACAAAAACACCATAAACATATAATTTCGAATTTGACAATTAAAAAGAATGATAAACAAATACAGTAAAACAGTAACACAAGACCCAACCCAACCTGCTGCACAAGCCATGTTATATGCGCTAGGGCTTACCGAAGAAGATTTGCAAAAGCCCTTTGTAGGAATTGCCAGTACCGGTTACGAAGGAAATCCCTGCAATATGCACTTAAACGATTTGGCTAAGCTGGTCAAAAAAGGAACACTAGAAGCCAATTTAGTAGGATTGATATTCAATACCATAGGCGTAAGTGACGGCATTTCAATGGGAACCCCCGGCATGCGTTACTCATTGCCCTCAAGAGACATTATTGCCGACTCTATGGAAACCGTAGTACAAGCAATGAGTTATGACGGATTGATAACTGTAGTGGGCTGCGATAAGAATATGCCCGGAGCCTTAATTGCCATGTTGCGGTTGAATAGGCCTTCCATTTTGGTATATGGAGGTACTATTGCCTCAGGGTCATACCAAGGAAAAAAACTCGATATCGTCTCAGCCTTTGAAGCATGGGGAAGTAGAGTGGCAGGCACCATGACAGAAACCGATTATAAAAATATTGTCAAAAAAGCCTGTAACGGAGCCGGCGCCTGTGGTGGCATGTATACCGCAAATACCATGGCATCAGCCATAGAAGCCATGGGCATGGCATTGCCTTATAATGCCTCCAATCCGGCGCAAAGTTGGGAAAAAGAAACCGAAAGTGTTTTGGCAGGTAAATTAATGAGGACACTTTTAGAAAAAGATATCAAACCCTTAGACATTGTCACCAAAAAATCATTGGAAAATGCCGTAAGGTTGGTGACCATTTTAGGAGGCTCAACCAATGCCGTATTACATATTTTAGCCATTGCCAGAGCAGCAGAAATACCCTTTGCCCTCGAAGATTTTCAACGCATTAGCGATACTACGCCGTTTTTAGCCGATTTAAAGCCAAGCGGACAGTATTTAATGGAAGATGTTCACGAAATCGGTGGTATCCCTGCCGTATTAAAATACCTCTTACAACAAGGCTTATTGCACGGCGACTGTTTGACCATAACAGGAAAAACCTTGGCAGAAAATTTAAAAGACGTTCAAGAATTACCCGAAAACCAAAACGTTATCAAGCCCATAGAAAACCCCATAAAACGTACCGGGCATTTACGGATGCTATATGGCAATATTGCCCCCGAAGGCGCTGTGGCGAAAATTACCGGAAAAGAAGGCTTGGTATTTATAGGAAAAGCAAAAGTTTTTGAAGGCGAATTTGCTGCTAATGACGGCATTAGAGACGGAAAAGTACAAAAAGGAGATGTGATTGTCATCAGATATGAAGGCCCGAAAGGAGGCCCAGGAATGCCCGAAATGCTAAAACCTACCGCTGCCATTATGGGTGCCGGTTTAGGAAAAGATGTAGCCCTGATTACCGATGGGCGTTTCTCAGGAGGCACCCATGGCTTTGTAGTAGGCCACATCACTCCCGAAGCACAAGACGGCGGGGTCATTGCCCTGTTGAAAGACGGTGACGAAATTACCATCAATGCCGAAACCAATACCATTTCGGTAAACCTTACCGATGAAGAACTGAAAACCCGAAAAAAAGCATGGAAACAGCCCGATTTAAAATTTAAAAAAGGAGTATTGTACAAATATGCCAAAACCGTTTCGTCAGCATCACAAGGTTGCGTCACCGATGAATTCTAAGCTAGGCCTCAAAAGAACAACGAAATAAATTTTCATAAACTATGGAAACCCAAATAGAAACAAAATCAAAACATATAAAAACAAAAGAAATAAAAATATCAGGTTCAGAAGCCGTGATAAAATGCCTGTTGGAAGAAGGAGTTGAGTTGCTTTACGGATATCCCGGCGGCGCTATTATGCCCATTTATGACGAACTGTATAAATACCAAGATAAATTACACCATGTGTTGACACGGCACGAACAAGGAGCTGCACATGCCGCACAAGGATATGCCCGGGTTACAGGTAGGGTAGGCGTAGCAATGGCAACCTCAGGGCCCGGGGCTACCAATTTAGTCACCGGAATTGCCGACGCCCAAATAGACTCAACACCTATGGTATGCATAACCGGCCAGGTAGGAAGTCATTTGTTGGGCTCCGATGCCTTTCAAGAAACCGATATTATCGGAATTTCAACACCCGTAACCAAATGGAATTATCAAATTACCGACGCTTCCGAAATACCCGAAATACTCGCAAAAGCCTTTTATATTGCCCGCTCAGGAAGGCCCGGCCCGGTACTGATAGACATTACCAAAGATGCCCAGTTTGACACCTTAGACTTTCACTATAAAAAATGTACCGCTATCCGTAGTTACCGGCCGGTACCCGAAATAGATATGAATCAAATAGAGGCTGCGGCAAACCTTATCAATATCGCCAAAAAACCCATGATAGTTTTTGGCCAAGGCATTATTTTAGGAAAAGCAGAAAAAGAATTTACTGCATTGATAGAAAAAACCAATATTCCGTCTGCCTGTACCCTTTTGGGTTTGTCAGCTTTGCCTACCGAACACCCGCTACATGTCGGTATGGTTGGCATGCACGGAAACTATGCCCCTAATAAATTAACCAATGAATGTGATGTGTTGATTGCTATCGGAATGCGGTTTGACGATAGGGTAACAGGTAATTTAAATTCGTATGCCAAACAAGCCAAGGTCATCCATTTTGATATCGACCCCTCAGAAATTGATAAAAATGTACAAACAGAAGTGGCTGTATTGGGTAATGTCAAACAGACATTGGTTGAAATATTGCCGTTGTTACAAGAAAATACACATGAAAAGTGGTTGCAAGAATTTAAAAAATTGTACGATATCGAGTACGAAAGCGTAATCAAAAACGATTTATTTCCCGTAAAGGAAGGCCTAACTATGGGCGAGGTAATGAAAGAAATTAATACCGTATCAAAAGGCGATGCCGTCATAGTATCAGACGTTGGCCAACACCAAATGTTTGCCAGCCGATATGCAAAATTTAACCAAACCAAAAGTAATATTACCTCAGGAGGCTTAGGTACCATGGGCTTTGCACTGCCGGCCGCCATCGGTGCTAAAATGGGTGCCCCTCAACGCGATGTAATTGCTGTCATCGGTGACGGGGGTTATCAGATGACCATTCAAGAATTAGGTACCGTATTACAAACCAAAGCCCCTGTAAAAATTGTGGTATTGAATAATGAATTTTTAGGGATGGTACGCCAATGGCAACAATTATTTTTTGACAAGCGATATGCCTCGACAGAAATGACAAATCCCGATTTTATTACCATCGCAAAAGGTTATCATATAGCCGCCGAACGGGTTACCAAAAGAGAAGAGCTGGCTGTGGCCATTCAAAAAATGTTGGCGTCAGACGAAGCCTATTTTTTAGAAGTATGCGTAGAAAAAGAAGATAATGTTTTTCCGATGATTCCCACTGGGGCAAGTGTTTCGGAAGTTAGATTAAGTTAAATTATGGAAGAAAATAAAAAATTTACCATTTCGGTATATACAGAAAATAGTGTAGGATTGCTAAACCGGGTTTCGGCAATATTCTTAAAACGCCATATCAATATTGAAAGCATGACCGTTTCAAAGTCTGAAATAGACCATGTACACCGCTTTACGTTTGTGGTTATTGTCCCCGAAACATTAGCACAAAAAGTAGTCAAGCAACTAGAAAAACAAATAGAAGTAATCAGGGCATTTTATCATACCGAAGAAGAAATCATCTATCAAGAAACGGCAATGTTTAAACTCTCAACCGAATTTTTATACGACGAAAAGATTCAAAATAAATTGAAACTGAGAAGAGCCCATATTGTAACCATTACCAAGAATTTTTTTATCATAGAAACTACCGGCTTAAAAGAAGATATAGATCGCTTATACGATAAACTAAAACCTTATGGGTTGATGCAATTTGTACGCTCAGGGCGGATTGCCATCACGAGGCCTAAAATGGCTATTTCAGAATTAATAAATAATGTAAACTAAAAAATAAAAAAGATATTATGGCACAATTAAACTTTGGTGGAGTCACCGAAAATGTAATAACAAGAGAAGAGTTTCCACTGGCAAAAGCAAGAGAAGTCTTAAAAAACGAAACCATCGCAGTTATTGGATATGGCGTGCAAGGGCCCGGACAATCGTTGAATTTGAAAGATAATGGTTTTAATGTCATTGTAGGGCAGCGAAAAAATTCAAAAACATGGGATAAAGCCGTGGCCGATGGCTGGGTGCCCGGAGAGACTTTATTCGATATTGACGAAGCCTCGAAAAGAGCCACTATCGTTCAGTACCTATTATCAGATGCCGGCCAAATACAAGCTTGGGAAACCGTTAAAAATAATTTGAATGCCGGTGATGCTTTGTATTTTTCACATGGTTTCGGAGTAACCTTTAATGAACAAACAGGCATCATACCGCCAAAAGATGTAGACGTAATTTTAGTGGCGCCTAAAGGCTCAGGTACCTCCTTGCGAAGAATGTTTTTGGCAGGAAAAGGCCTGAACTCAAGTTATGCCATTTATCAAGATGCTACGGGCAGAGCCAAAGAAAGGGTTACCGCCTTAGGTATTGGCGTAGGGTCAGGATATCTATTTGAAACCGATTTTAAAAAAGAAGTCTATTCAGATTTAACCGGAGAACGCGGCATTTTAATGGGCGCCTTAGCCGGTGTTTTTGAAGCCCAATACAATGTATTGCGTAAAAACGGACATTCGCCTTCAGAAGCATTTAACGAAACCGTAGAAGAGTTGACACAGAGTTTAATGCCTTTGGTAGCCGAAAACGGAATGGATTGGATGTATGCCAATACCTCGGTAACGGCACAACGAGGCGCCTTAGATTGGCGCCATAAATTTCGGGCAGCTACCGAACCCGTTTTTGACGAATTGTACAGCAGTGTAGCCTCCGGTAAAGAAGCCGAACGTGTCATTTCATCGTCGTCGCAAGCAGATTACAGAGATAAGTTAGAAGCCGAACTCAAAGAAATCCGCGAAAGCGAAATGTGGCAAACAGGAGCCGTAGTGCGTAAGTTACGCCCCGAGAATAATTAAAAAGAATTAGAAGCTGCCTAAAAGAGTCATTCTAGTTTCGAGAATTTGAAGGAAAATTCTCAGCAAAAATAAAAATATGCAATAGTAATCAGTTGAGGTTGCTCAATAAACTGTTATTTGTGCAAGTCGTAAAATAAGAGCAAAGCCTATTGATAAAATTGTTAATTATAATACTAAAGAACCAAATTTAACTATGCAAGTTACTACCACATATTACCCGAGTATCAATGACGTCAGAAAGGCAGCACACGTATTGAAAGAAGTAACTTCGCTTACCCCTTTGATAAAAAACAGTAACTATTCTACAAAATACAAAGCCAATATTTTATTGAAGAGAGAAGATTTACAACAAGTACGTTCGTATAAAATTAGAGGAGCCTATAATAAGATAAGTAGCCTTTCAGATACAGAAAAAGAAAAAGGCATTGTATGTGCCAGTGCCGGAAATCATTCGCAAGGCGTGGCATTTGCTTGCCGGAAATTACATATAAAAGGCATAATTTTTATGCCGGCACCCACTCCCAAACAAAAGATAGAACAAGTACAAATGTTTGGAGGCGAAAACATAGAAATTATACTCAAAGGCGATACATTTGACGATGCCTATAAAGCCGCTAAGGAAGTTTGTGATGCCCAAGGAAAAGTTTTTATACACCCGTTCGATGATGAAAAAGTAATCGAAGGACAAGCCACCATTGGCTTAGAAATTTTAGAACAAACCAAGCAGCCTATTGATTATGTCATTGTTCCCGTTGGAGGCGGAGGGTTGGCATCAGGGCTGTCATCAGTATTTAAAATGTTATCTCCCGATACTAAGATTATCGGCGTAGAACCCGCAGGGGCACCATCGATGAAAACAGCTATTGAGCAAAATAAAGTAGTTGCCTTAAATAAAATCGACAAATTTGTAGATGGGGCTGCCGTGAAACGTGTGGGCGAAAAAACCTTCCAAATCTGTAAAGAAAACTTGCATAAAATACTCACGATTCCCGAAGGAAAAGTGTGCCAGACCATTTTAGAATTGTACAATAAAGATGCAATTGTAGTGGAGCCGGCAGGAGCATTGACGGCTGCAGCCTTAGATTTTTTACAAGATGAAATCAACGGTAAAACAGTAATTTGTGTAGTTAGCGGTAGTAATAATGACATTACCAGAACCCCCGAAATTAAAGAAAGAGCCCTGTTATACGCACAATTAAAACACTATTTTATTGTCCGTTTTCCACAACGTGCCGGTGCTTTGAAAGAATTTGTGGCAGAAATTTTAGGCCCCGATGATGACATTACCCATTTTCAATATACCAAAAAAGCCAATCGCGAAACCGATGTGGCCGTAGTAGGCGTTGAACTCAAAAACACCAAAGATTTTGAGCCCTTGCTTACAAGGATGAAAACCCATAATTTTTTTGGAGAATACCTCAATAACAAACCCGATTTGTTTCAGTTTTTAGTGTGATTGGCTAATTTCTAGTAATATAAAGCGCAGTAACTATATTAGTAAATAGTGTTTTAACCCAAATTAAGCATTAGCCCCGAGGTTTGGGGGCAAAGGTGAGTTCTATTTAACTAGAGTAAAAAATAATAGTTACTACTCCTGCAAGGTCTTTAAGACCTTGTAGGTATTACAATTAAAACCTACAAGGTTTTCCTCTTCCGCAAAAAAAGCTTCGGCAGACAGGCCTAAACCTTGCAGGAGAATTTTATTGTAAACTCTAAATTTTTGTTTATTTTGATTGCAATATTAACTCGTTAATTTATAGACTAATGTATAATTTGGATTTAAATAACAAAAAGTGAAACGGTGCGTGTATCCTTTTTACCCAAAATTTTCAGTTAAGGTATGATTTATATTTTTAGATTTATCGCTGTGTCATTCAGAACGAGCATAGCGAAGTGAAGAATCTTTGCATAACACTAAGGCCTAAATTATATATTTTGGCTGACTATTATATTAATAATATGAGTTTAGAAATAAAATACAGAAGGGCAACCCAAAATGACATTATAATACTCTCTGAACACAGAGTAAAATTTATAAACGAAGTCTTTAATATGGCTACACATCCAGATGAGCTGAAATTGAAGGATGAACTCATCACATATTTTTCTAAGTCATTGAAAGATAAATCGGTAATTGCTTGGTTGGCGCTATATGAAGATAAAGTTATTGCGACAAGTTGTTTGGTAATTTGGCATGCCCCGATGAGTTATGCAGGACTCCAAAGCAAGGGGAAAAGGGGCTATATATTAAATATGTACACACTGGGCGCGTATAGAAAAAAAGGGATTGCCTCAAGACTGTTAGAGAAGTTAATTGGCGAAGCGAAAAAGATGAAATTAGAGTACGTGAGCTTACATGCCACAGAAGATGGAATGAGGGTGTATAAAAATAAGGGGTTTGCCCCTCCAAAATTCCCGGAATTAAAATTGAAAATAGAATAGCCTAAGGTGTAGTTGTCAATAAATTTTATCAAATAATTTGTATAGTTAGGAATACTAACTATATTTGTACCGGCAATAATGCCGTATAAGTAAATTAAATAAGTTATGAGTACATCAATTTTTTATCACGCAGGCTGCCCGGTATGCGTAAACGCCGAGCAAGAACTTTTGAATTTAATTTCTACCGATGTCGAAATTGTAAACCTCGGCGAAAGCAAAAACCGCATTCAAGAAGCCGAAAGTGCCGGCGTAAAATCGGTACCGGCCTTAGTAACACCTAACGGCAATGTGATGCATATCAATTTCGGTGCTGCTATGGCCGACCTAAAAGGATAAAAAAAATTAAACCAAATAGTTAGTAGTCCTATCTTTATAGGACTACTGCTTAAAATTACAAGCCTTTTAAAAACAGACAAACTCACTACAAAAGAATGTACGTTTTGCCATATTGAAAGCGCTACGCAATCAATTATAAATGAAATTCGGCACAAAGGTTTTTTTATTATAGAAATGGAAAATTGCCATTAAGATTTGAATCCTTACTTAGGATAACTAACTTTGCTGAGCAAACTAAAAAATTAATAGTAATTTAAGAGCCCGTTTAAAACATTTAAAAAGAGTTCTTAC
>DRQI01000112.1 GCA_011330545.1 Flavobacteriia bacterium | reverse complement strand
GATGAAGAAATGATATTAACCCCGGTTAATTTACCGTACAAAGCCCCATCTACTGAAGTTTGAGCAGTTTTTCCAACCAGATCTTCGGCAGATACCGTAGATACGGCATTTGCTAGGTTTGACCTTTTGATAGAAGATGCCAAACCGGTTACCACCACCTCATCCAAACTAACAGCATCTTCGCTAAGTACTATGGTAACGGCTTCTTCAGAAGAAACAACTTCTTCTTTGGTAGTGAAACCTAATGAAGAGACCAAGATAGTTACAGGTAATTGATTGACTTTTAGGCTAAAATTACCATCTCCGTCAGAAGTGGTACCATTTGTGGTTCCTTTTTGTACAATACTTGCAAAAGGAATTACTTCTCCATTACTGTCTGTTACTTTTCCGGAAATTGTTTGTGCCAATATGCTTAAAGGCAACAAAAAAACACAGAAAAACAACAACTTTTTAAATAGTAGTTTTCGTATCATTATATTTGAATTAATTAGTTTATAGTGGGCAAATATTGTTTTTTTTTAACAAAAATCAAAGAAACTTGCCATTAAGTTTATGTTTTTATCAATAAAAAGACATAGATATCATTATTTTTTTGCGATTTGTTTACTTTCGTTGCTTTTAGCGTTAAAAATATTGTTTTAACCAAATTTTAACAACAATGGCAAGTGTTAAAGCGTAAATTTGCTTTCCTAAAAAAACAGCTGATTTTTGTAACTATATAATATTGAAAAAATTAAATAAAGAATGGAAGAAATAAACTCAAGTGTTGATATCAGGGCAATCAATGAAAAAATTGAAAAAGAAAGCGCTTTTGTCGACTTATTGAATCTCGAAATGAATAAGGTAATCGTTGGTCAAAAACACATGATCGAACGCTTATTAATCGGTTTATTGGGCAATGGCCATATTTTGTTAGAAGGTGTTCCCGGATTGGCAAAAACATTAGCCATTAATACCTTGGCAAAAGCGGTAAAAGGCTCATTTAGCAGGATACAGTTTACACCCGACTTATTGCCGGCAGATGTTATAGGTACGATGATTTATAATATAAAAGACAATGATTTTTCGATAAAAAAGGGCCCCATTTTTGCCAATTTTGTACTCGCTGATGAGATTAACAGAGCGCCGGCTAAAGTACAATCGGCATTACTCGAAGCGATGCAAGAACATCAGGTTACCATTGGTGATACCACCTTTAAGTTACCCGAACCTTTTTTGGTAATGGCCACACAAAACCCCATAGAACAAGAAGGCACCTATCCGTTGCCTGAAGCACAAGTTGACCGTTTTATGTTAAAAACCGTTATTGATTATCCTAAAATTAATGAAGAACAATTGATAATGCGCAACAACCTAAAAGGCAGTTTTGAAAAAGTAAATGCCGTAGTAAGTTTAAAAGAAATTTTAAGCGCCAGAAATGCTGTGCAAGAAGTGTATATGGATGAGAAAATAGAAAAATATATACTAGATATAATTTTTGCCACACGCTCGCCCGAAGAATACAGGTTACCCGATTTGAATCCGTTGATTAGTTTTGGCGCCTCTCCTAGAGGTAGTATTAATTTGGCAATGGCATCAAAATGTTATGCCTTTATCAAACGCAGAGGTTATGTAATACCAGAAGATGTTAGGGCCGTAGTACACGATGTGCTGCGCCACAGAATTGGCATTACCTATGAGGCCGAAGCAGAGAATATCACTTCTGTTGATATTATCAACAAAATTGTAAATGAGGTAGAGGTACCATAATGAATGTTTAATCGTGTATTTGTTTAATTGTTTCAATTAATAATAGCTAACGATTAAACGCATAAACAAATTAACAATTCAACAATAAGAAGTGGATACTAAAGAAATATTAAAGAAAGTTCGTAAGATAGAAATTAAGACACGCCGTTTGTCTGACCATATCTTTTCAGGAGAATATCACAGTTCTTTTAAGGGGCGGGGTATGACCTTTTCTGAAGTAAGGCAATATCAATATGGTGATGATGTACGCTCTATTGACTGGAATGTTACGGCGCGTTATAACGATACTTTTGTAAAAGTATTTGAAGAAGAGCGCGAATTGACTATGGTATTGATGGTAGACGTAAGTGGTTCAGAACTTTTTGGTACTACCAAACAATTTAAAGGCGATACTATTACCGAAATTAGTGCAACGCTGGCATTTTCGGCAATTCAAAATAATGATAAGGTGGGATTACTATTGTTTTCTGATGAGATAGAACTCTTTATTCCGCCTAAAAAAGGAAAATCGCATGTATTGAGAATTATCAGAGAGCTGATAGAATTTCATCCTAAAAGTAAAAAAACCAATCTTACCCAAGCATTACGGTACCTTTCAAATGTAATGAAAAAGAAAGCCATTGTTTTTATCTTGTCAGATTTTATGGATGACGATTATGATAATGCGTTGAAAATAGTGGGTAGAAAACACGATGTAACGGGTATTCGGGTATATGATAAACGCGAAGAACAAATTCCGAAATTAGGAATGGTACCCATGCTTGATGCAGAAACCCGAAATACGATGCTGGTAAATACAAATTCAAAAAAGATAAGAACTAATTATAAGGCACATTATTTAAAAAAAGTCGATTATTTTGAAAATACATTTAGGCGGAGCGGTTCAGGTACTATCCATACACGTATTGATGAGAGTTATGTGAAAAAATTATTGGGTTATTTTAAACGCAAAGGCGCCAAATGAAGTTGATGACAGAAAAAAATATCGAAAAAACCCCCTTTTGGATGATGGCTGGGGATATAATTAAGTGGCAGCATGATAATGGCTTGCAGCCATGTTTTGCTAAGCTGAAAAAGAAATTTATAGTAGCCACAGTACTGCTTATAGGATTTTTAGGGATAGCGCAAACCCCGCCTAAAGTTTCTGTAAAAGTAGATACTACCAAGATTAGGATAGGCGAACAAATTCAATATCAAATTTCAGTAGAAAATGCCGGCACAGGGGTTATCTTTCCGAAATTACGCCTTGACAGCTTACAAAAAGTAGAAATTGTAGAAGCCAATGCTATTGACACCTTAAAAGGCAGGCTTGTAAAAAAATATAAACTTACCAGTTTTGATAGTGGTAGCTACCTAATTCCGAAACAAGCCATTTATATTTGGAACCAACCATACTATACCGATTCCATAAAAATTGATGTGGCTACCGTAGCTGTTGATACCCTCAAACAGAAAATGTATCCGATAAAGGCCATACAAAGCGAGCCATATACTTTTGACGATTTTAAATCCTACTTGTGGTGGATTTTAGGGGCGCTTTTAATAATCGGAATCATTTTATACTTTGTGTTGAGGAAAAAGAAAACGGCAGAAGAAATTATTGCCGGTATTCCGCCGTATCAATTAGCCGTGAGCAGGTTAAAAGCATTGGATGAAAAACAACTGTGGCAAAAGAATAAAATAAAACAATACTATATAGAATTAACAGATATTATACGTACCTATATAGAAAAAGAATTGAAAATTCCGGCATTAGAATCTACTACCGATGAGCTCCTAGAAACCATTACTGATTTTAATACTTCGAGTTCGTTGAACTTGCCGGAAGAGACTATTCAAAAGTTGCAAAAATTACTGAAAGAATCAGATTTGGTAAAATTTGCCAAATACAAACCGTTGATTAATGAAATTGAGTTGCACCGTAATGATGCCGGTGCCATTATTGACGAAATAAAAACGACAAAACCTCCGGAAGAAGACACTGCTCAAATTACAAATCAAGAAGAAACCATTGCTGAGGTTTCTGACGATATGGTTACGGCAAAACAAAAAGTTATAAAGAAAAAATGGAGTACAAAAAGAATCATCATAGCGAGTATAATTATCATTGTTTTGGCAGGAATGGCAACTGTAGGATATTATGCGTTTAAAGGGTATAAATATGCCAAAGAAAATATTATAGGCGAGAGTACCAAAGAACTCGTAAATACAAAATGGCTTAAAAGCACCTATGGATACCCTCCGGTAACCTTAGAAACGCCAAAAGTTTTAAAGCCTAAAAAAGGTAAGGTTCCAGAACAATATAAAAATGCCATAAAGCAAACTTCGGTATTTACTTATGGCAGTTTATTGAGTAATTTTTCAATTGCCGTTACCTCAACAGAGTATACCGATTTGATAACGTCGTTTAATTTAGAAACAAGTGTAGAAGGCGCATTGCAAAATATAAAAGCTTCGGGGGTAAACCTAACTTCTGTAAATAAAGAGCCTTTTTATATTGGTAATGTCGAAGCCATGAAAGTTGTGGTAGCATATACCTATACCAATCCGATTACAAAAAAAGAAGAAAGAGCTATCGGGAATATGGTGATAACGGGAGGTAAAAGTGGGTATATATCAATTGTTGTTGCCCATAAAAGTGATGATGAAAATGGTAAACGAATAGCAGAACGAATTATGAATTCAATTGAATTAGACGATGAAACTTTGGAATAATT
This sequence comes from Flavobacteriia bacterium, assembly GCA_011330545.1. GTDB lineage: Bacteria > Bacteroidota > Bacteroidia > Flavobacteriales > Flavobacteriaceae > Aureibaculum. The sequence continues at coordinate 1,787 of DRQI01000112.1, read as the reverse complement.
TAGAATTGACAAATCCTGAATTCTTGTGGTTATTGCTGTTGATTCCGCTATTGGCCCTTTGGTATTTTTTTGTACGTAAAAAAGATGCTTCGCCACTGATAATATCAAGTACAAAGGGTTTTGAAGCAACATCAGTAATGGCAAAATTGAAACCGTTATTATACGCTTTACGTTTATTGGCATTAACAATTTTAATTATAGCCTTGGCACGGCCCAGAAATGTAGAAGTAAGTAAAAAGACAAAAACTACCAGAGGTATTGATATCGTTATGGCTATTGATGTCTCGGCTAGTATGTTGGCCAAAGATTTGCGGCCCAATAGATTAGAAGCCTTAAAAAATGTAGCCATCACTTTTGTCAATAAAAGGCCCAATGATAGAATTGGCATTGTAGAATATGCCGGTGAAAGTTTTACAAAAACACCCATTACCAGTGATAAGCGTATTGTTATCAATACTATTAGAAAATTGCGCTGGGGCGATTTAGAAGGCGGTACTGCCATTGGTATGGGATTAGGCTCGGCAGTCAACAGGTTAAAAGACAGCAAAGCAAAAAGTAAAGTAATTATTTTATTGACTGACGGTGTCAACAATTCAGGTTTTGTAGACCCAAAAACGGCAACCGAATTGGCCAAAGAACTCAATATAAAAGTATACACTATTGGATTAGGAACGAACGGAATGGCACCTTTTCCGGTAGCTAAAGACCCTAGCGGAAAACTTATTTTTAGAAATGCACCCGTAGAAATAGATGAACAATTATTAAAATATATCGCCAATGAAACCGGGGGAAAATATTTCAGGGCCACCAATAATAAAAAATTGGCATTGATTTATGAGGAGATTAATAAATTAGAAAAAACAAAAATAGAAGAGTTTAAATATTATAATTTTCAAGAAAAATACCGCCCTTTGGTTCTGTTAGCCGGATTTTTGGTATTGCTTGAAATGTTATTTCGATTTACGCTCTTTAGAAGCTTTTTATAATTGTGATTTGTGTATTTGTTGAATTGTGTATTAATAAATAGTAAGATGTTTGAATATTCGTTTGAAAAATTAGAAGTTTGGAAAGAATCAGTTGAATTGGTAAAAGGGATTTATAAAATTACTAATCATTTTCCTGACGAAGAAAAGTTTGGCCTTGTAAGTCAATTGCGTAAAGCATCCATATCAATTTCATCTAATTTATCTGAAGGAACATCAAGAATAACAAATAAAGATAAAGCACATTTTACAACAATGTCATTTAGCTCTGCTCTAGAAGTATTAAACCAATTAATACTTTCTAAAGAATTAAAATTTATATCAGAAGATGATTATTTAGAATTAAGAAAGGTGATTTCTAAAATAACAAATATGCTAAATTCTTTAAGAAAATCTCAACTTAACACCAATAAACAAATACACCAATAAACAAATACACCAATAAACAAATACACCAATAAACAAATACACATTAATAAATGTATCAATTAGAAGACAAAACATATTTTAGTTACTTTATAGCAATTGCTATTATGCTGATTGCTTATGTATTTGTATTGCTATGGAAGAAGAGAAAGCAAAAGGCCTTTGCAGACAGTAATTTATTAGAAAAATTAAGCCCCGAAGCATCTGTATTTAAAGATGTACTAAAAATAATAACCATTGCTGTGGCGTTGTCTTTTTTAATCATTGCCTTAGTAAATCCCAAAATGGGTACAAAACTCAAAACCATTAAACGCGAAGGCGTTGATGTTGTTTTTGCTTTAGATGTATCGAAGAGTATGTTGGCCGAAGATATCGCTC
>DRQI01000111.1 GCA_011330545.1 Flavobacteriia bacterium | reverse complement strand
TTGTCGTCGCCTTCGGTAGTGGCCATTAATGTTACGCGGTAATCTTCACCCAAATCAAAAGATGCCGGGCATACTAAGTTGCCAACATTCTCAATAAATAGCAAATCGATATTTTTTAAATCGTATTCGGGCAGTACTTGGTGTATCATTTGGGCTTCGAGGTGACAGATACCTCCGGTAACTATCTGAAGGGCTTGTATGCCGGTTTTACGGATGCGCTCTGCATCGCGTTCAGTTTCTAAATCGCCCACCATTACGGCTATATTTATGTTGTCTTTTAGCTTTTCGGCGGTTTTTTGCATAAGGGTAGTTTTACCGCTTCCTGCTGAGGAGGTAATATTGATAAGTAGGGTGTTGTTTTTTGCCATTTCTTTACGGATAATATCGGCAACATAATCATTGGCTTTTAATAAATTTATATTTGTATTTTCACACTGCACGCTACCTCGTGCCGCTTTTGTTGATTTGTCTATCATCTTATTTATTTTTTTAATCTTCAAATTCTACTTTATGGATGAGCATTTCTTCGCCTTCAATTAAATTCTTGCTCGGGCGTTCACAATTTTCACAAATAAACCGATAGTTTTTTACCTGCGTAATATGGTTGCATATTTCGCATTGTATTTTTATTTCTGTTGATTCTATGTGTAAATCTACTTCGTGATATTTCGAACCGCAATAATTATACGCTCCATAGGCATTGTGTAACAACCTTGGCTCTATATTAGATAACTTACCTACTTTTAGATAGATAGCTCTCATTTTACGAAGTTTTTCTTCTTCAAACTCCATTTCTAAGGTTTTGATAATACTATTTACAATAGATGTTTCGTGCATAACAGCCTATAATACGGTTTTTAATTGTTCTAATTGTTCAAGGTGGTTATTTGCTTGGCGGATTAAATTTTTATCGGTTACCAGCGTTTTTATTTCTTTAATTATTTTGTGCATTTGCTCATATTTCTTTCGCTCTTCTGATGAGTCTTCATTGTGTGTTAACCAGCCTAGTTCTAACTGATTTAGAAGTGTTAATGCCCTTTCAAAAGGATATTTTTCTACTGTGCGAACCGTAAGGGCTTCTTCAAAAAGTTGCGCTGCTTTATCTAAATTATTATGCATCTTTGCTTTCGGAAAGTTCATCAAGGCCGTGGCATAATTATGACTGGCCATAGCGTACTCATAAGGATAATTTTCTTTGGTATAAAATTGTAAGGCCTCTTTAAATGAGGAAGCACAAAATGCTGTCCATATCGGTTTTTCTTCAGAAACTACGGGTATTTCAGAATAAATCAATGCTAAATTATGGTGGATGTCTGCAAATTTTTGCGGGTGTGTATCGCGTTTAAATACTTTTAGTGTATCTTGAAAAGCATTGATAGCGGGTTTATAATATTGCGGACTGCCATTTTTAGACCACGTATATAATAATGTTGCTTTGCGCAACATCGCTTCGCCTAAAAATTCGGTAATATTTTCTTCTTTAAAATAACGTATGGCTTTTGTTATAAATTCTTTTGAGCCGATAAAATCGCTTTGAAAATTGGCAATCTCTGAGGCATCTATTAATAAAAGCCCTGCATTTACTTTGAGGTTTTTACTTTCATAAAATGCGATACTTTTTTCAAATAAGGTTTTAATGATATCAAGGGTACTTTCGTGGTACGGAACACCTAATTGTGCCATAAGCGCCGATGCCAATTGTACATTTAGTGCGTTTTTTGCTTCGTCAGAAATAGCTTTCCCTTCTAATGAGCGTATCACATTTTCAGCTTCTTTACAGGCATTGCTGTCTAAAAGAAGGTTGGTATAGTGTTTGGCAGTAAAAATTTTCACTTCGTCATTTTCGGCATTGGACAACGCTTTTTGATATAAATTTTTTAATTGCGAAAGAGTACTTCTATTTTGTAGAATTCCATAATGTTGCAGCACACAGGCATTGTGTACACTTTTTTGAAAAACTTCATCATACATTTCTTGAGAAATTTCATACCCGAATTGTAAGTTTGTAGCGATAAGCAATGGGCGGTACAATTCATCGTGTTCTGAAATATATTCAAATGCCCTTTGATGGTTTCCCAACTTATAAAATACAAAGGCTAGTAGATTGGCAGGTGAGAATTGAATTTCAGAAAACAGGTACGGGGGTTCTGTATCGTGCCAATCTAAGGCATTTCGTATCTTTTGATTTTCAATATAGATCATTTTACCATTTGTAACTAACTCATTATCAGTAACCACAACCAATTCATCTAACCTTTCAACAGAAGAAATGATATGCCTTACTTTATTTTTTGTATTAGTTGCTGTTTGTATCGTAAGCATCTTTATTAACTTTTTGGGTTCCTCTAACATCTTTTGCTGCAGTTTTTTGCATATTTCTGGCATAGATTTCTGCCAATCGCTGTGATTGGTAATCGCCCACTTTTTGAACTAAAATATGGGTAGGGTCTCTGGTATCGATAAAAAGTAACGAAACTTCCCAACGACCCTTTACTTTCTCAATTTTATATTGTACTTCGGCATCTAAAAGCCATGTGTCTTCAGGCTTATTTCTTGCTGTCATAATTGTACTTTTATGAGATTGGTTTTTTCTACTATTTCAAACGTTACTACCCTATCTGCCATGTCGATATCATTGTCAATTAAAATTTCTCGAATGGCCAACGTTTTGTCGCCTTTTAAATTTCGCGATTTCAACAAAAACTGTGTTGGTTCATACAATTTTACAAACCATTGGCTACTCACGGGCGTAATCAATAACCGGTGTTGTTCTTTGCTATAGGTAGCATAGGCATAATGAACGTTTCCGAAAATTTTCTTTACCAATTCACTATCTAAAAAGAGATGTGATGATTGTAAGGCAACACTAACCACTTAAATCGCTTCTAACATTTTTAATTCTTCTAAAATATGATGTACTACTTTATCGCCTGCATTTTTGACTTCTTTACTCAAATCGACTTCCAATTTTGTATTTTCTATGGCAATCAAATAAACTTGTATATCATCGGGATATTCATCTTGTAATATTTTTTTGGCATACGAGAGGGCTTGATCCCATTTCATGCCATGCAAAAACACCATAGGGTCATCTTGGGGTGCACGCATCACTTCTTCTGCGGGTACTTTAAACAAGGTGCCAACGGGCTCATTGCTATTTAAAACGGCATCTACCAAAATTATTTTTTGATGCCCTTTTAAGCCAAAAAGTACTTCAAAGGCGGCGGTACCCATATCGAAAATACGAATCTCAGCACTATCGTCAATTTTTTCCTTCAATTTTTCTATTACATAAATGCCGACGGCATCATCACTTCGTACCGGATTTCCAAATCCCATTATGGCTATTTTCATAGGGTGTTTCTTTTTACTGAAATGATACTATTTTTTACACTACTTTCTAAATTGCTAGGAAAGCCATTTAAATTCGGCTTAACTAAAAAACTTTCTTAAGGTGTTAACTTAAGAAAGTTTTATATAACTATTTTACAATCAGAGTATTATAATTTGAACTTAGATAGTTCTACGCCGCTTTTTTCATCGTGGGCATGTACGGTACATACCAAACACGAATCGAATGAACGGGCTACTATCCCTACTTCAACGGGGTCTGTTGGGTCTTCAATATCAATTCCGGTAAGGGCACTTTCTATGGGCCCGGGATTTCCTTCGGCATCATTAGGGCCTACATTCCAAGTAGTAGGTGCCATTACTTGATAGTTTTTTATCACGCCGTTTTCAATTTCTATCCAATGTGCCAAAGCTCCACGAGCAGCTTCAGTTGCCCCGAACCCTTTGCCGTCTTTTTCAACGGGCTTGATATAAAACTCACCGTCTAAATCTATTTCTGACAGCCATTGGTTTATAAAATTGTATAATCTCGGAGCTTCATGAACCCTTGCCAATACTCTTGTAAAGACACTGGGGCCCATTTTTTTAATAATATCTCCAAATAGGGGGTCATTGATTTGATGGTCTTTATTGGCAGGATTTGCATTCATAATAACGCGGGCTAAAGGCCCTGTTTCACAAGCATATCCATCATAACGCGGGGCTTTTGCCCAACTGTATTGGCCGTCAAAATCAGAATCTTCTAAGGTTTGTGATTTTGCCGGAGTTGGCAAAGGCTCTTTCCAAGGATGTAATCCGTCTTCTTGATTGTCATACCATGAATGTTTCACGTGCTCACTGACCTTTAAGTGGTCAAATTCATGCCAATTTTCGCCGTCAAAGAAACCACTTGAGCTGATTAAAGCATCATTTCTTCCTTCGATGGTCGGATTTTGATAATGGTCTTTATGTAAATACGTACCATAGGCTAAAAATTTGCCAACACCTTGCCCGAATTTATCCAATCCGAATTCGATTCCGGCTCTAATAAACAAGCCTAGGTCACTATTGCGTTGTGAATCGTTTTCATCAACCCAGGCGAGCATATCGTCCCATGTTTTTATTTCTAAATAGCGTTCTATAGAACAGCCTAGCCAAATAGGTTCTAGCCAATCATTTTTAAATTGGGTCATAATGGCGTGTGCCCTGGTAATATCTTTTAATGTGGGGGCACACATTACGCCGCCGGGCACCATATAACTTGAATGTGGCCATTGCCCTCCGAACAACGCATATACTTGTACGGGCAACCCACTTGCTGTTAATCCTTTTTGGAAAGTAGTGCCTACATAAGCCGACCAACGTTTTACAACTTCGCCATATAAAGGTTTGTTAGCATATTTTTTATTGGCGAGGTCGGTTGCAAAAATGGCATAAAACCATCTTGGTATACTTTGAATGGTTTCTGTGGCTTGCCCAATGGCTCTCAATAATAACGCATTGGGAGGTAATTTGGTACCCCAAGCAGTATCTAATGCAGAGGATGCGCAATATAAATGCGAACCTCCGCAGATTCCACATATTCTCGGTGTTACAATTAATCCTGATTGCGGGTCTTTACCTGCCATAATTTTTTCAAAGCCCCTAAACATAGCGGCTTGTGTATGAGCCCGTGTCACTTTGCCATTATCAATATAGACTTTTACATCTAAATCGCCTTCTACACGGCCTACGGGTGATATATTTAATTCTTTTACTGACATTTTCAATTATTTTAGTTTGTGTTAGATTATTTTGAGGCTTCCATCACTTTGTGGTTTTTAGGCATTACTTTTTGGAATCCTGCTTCCATATAATAGGCCAATTTGGTTCTGCCATGTGGAACTTCTTTCGGGAAAACCCCCATATATTTCATGGTTTTGAAGATACTTCCTTTCATCAAATCATGATGTGGAAAACCGGGTTCTGTACAACCTAAACAAGGATGGTTTGCGCGTGTTTTACTCGATTGCCGATTCCATAAAATATTATTACAACTAGCTCTTGTTAAAGGGCCTCTACATCCAACTTCATAAAATAGGCATCCGCTACGTTTTCCAAAATGCCCGTCTACTTTTTGTGCAAAATTGGTAACATTGGTACAACCTGTTTGTACAAAATCCGTAAAGAACGTTTTAGGGCGGTGGTATTCATCAATTAACACATCTCCTATCCTACCTACTGATATGGCTACTAAAATTTGGGTTATCCAATCGGGATGCGCCGGGCAACCCGGAACATTTATTACCGGCAAACCGCCTTTAGATACATAATTCGCTCCTAAAAATCCGCCTTTTTCTTTTTTCAAAAATTGCATTCCCGTTGAATCACTGGGGTTTGGAGGTACTGCCGGAATTCCTCCCCATGTTGCACAATCGCCTATTGCGACCACATATCCCGCAACTTCTGACAATTCTTTTACCCAATCTTTCATGGGCCTATCAGCGAAGTAATTCATCGAACCCGACCCGTTTGGGCCTTGGATAATTGAACCTTCGAAAACTAAAATATCCATCTGCACTTTTCCGGCGATGATATCTTTTAATAAATCTTGTACTTGATCGCCAATTTGCAATCCGGTAGTCGGGTGCCAAAGGATATTTAATCCAAAATCAGTAATCAATTCTACTACAGTGGGTTCTTCTGCGTTTAGAAAAGACATAGTGTTTCCACTACATGCTCCTCCTTGTAACCATAAAACGTTAGCCATAATTTGATCATAAATTAGTTAAAATAAAAGCCCTAATATATAGTTTTTTTATTAAATATGAAAAAAACTTATGAATAATATATAATTATAAAGGTATTATTAAGGTATTTTCAATTATATCTGTATTTTATTAAAGACTTAATAATCTTTATATATTTTATTCCGTGTCAGGACTATCTAAATTTACCAAAACTCCTTATTTTAAAGGGCTTAGCAAAGTATAGTACGTCAATTGAAATACTTTCACCAATCAAAACTAGTGGTTTATATTCTTTGAATCTTCGCCCTAAAATGGTAGCTTTACACTTTGAAATAAGCGTATGCATGAGTTATCAATTGCACTGGGTATTATTAACATTGCCGAAAAGGAAACCAACAAAGCGAATAAAAAAAGTGTAACACTTATTGAATTAGAAATTGGTTCTTTAGCCGGCGTAGAATTAGATTCATTGGAATACGTCTGGAAACCGGCAGTAAAGGGTACTGTTTTAGAAAAAGCCGAACTGCAAATAGATTTTAAACAGGCAAGAGCCAAGTGTTTAGAATGCAGTACTCCTTTTAAAATGGAACACCTATTTGACAGCTGCCCCAACTGTAACAG
>DRQI01000110.1 GCA_011330545.1 Flavobacteriia bacterium | reverse complement strand
CAATGGTTCTAAGAATAGTGTTACAAACATTTTATCTTTTCGCATCGCTTCTCCATTATTTCTCTCTAAAAAACCTGGGAACTTAGATTCTAGTTGATTAATATTGGTATTAGCTCCTACTAAAATATACGCTGAAGCGTCATAACTATCCCATTGAGAATCTAATTCTTTATCCATGTCTTGAGTATAGCTAGTCATAGATAAAACCATATCGGCCTTAATATGTGAATTTTCCGGAATATCTTCCATCACTCCCGTAACGGTAGCCATACGACCATCATCAAAAATTTTTAATGACTTACCCATAGGGTCTATATCTCCAAAATATTTTTTTGCAGTAGTTTTTGATAAAACAATACTAAAAGGAGCTTTTAACACTTTCTTTGAATCTCCTTGAGTCAATTTAAAGTCAAAAAGATTAAAAAAAGCTGAATCTGCAGCGATGGCATTTTCTTCAATAAATTTGAGCTCATCTTTTCTTACGAGCACATTTAGTCTTGAAATTCGAACCGCAGATTCTATCTCAGGAAATTCTTTTTTTAAATGAGGAGCTACTGCCCAAGCGGCAATACTCGCCTCAATATTATCAGTAGGGGTTTTAATATCTGCAACCACCCTATAAATACGGCCTGCTTTTGTATGAAATTTATCATAGCTCAATTCAAGACCTACATACAGTAAAATAAAAAACCCGGCCGTCAAGCCAATAGCCAGTCCGCTAATATTTATGAATGAAAATCCACGATGACGCCAAAGATTTCTGATTGCTATTTTAATATAATTTTTTAACATAATAGTTGTTTTTTGAAACCTGTTAGGTATTATTTATTCTGTTCGTAAACTTTTTACAGGGTTAACGGTTGCTGATTTTATTGCTTGAATACCTACGGTAAAGGCGGTAATGACTAAGGCGATGAGTCCGCTTACCATAAACATCCACCATTTAATGGTTATGCTATAGGCAAAACCGGCTAGCCAAGCATCCATTATATACCACGCCACGGGAAAAGCAATAATGGCGGCAATACTTACTAGAATAATATAATCTTTTGATAATAAAATCATTATTTTTAGAACGCCGGCACCTAATACTTTACGGATGCCTATTTCTTTGATGCGTCTTTTAGCCATAAAAGAAATTAAGCCAAACATACCTAAGCATGAAATAAAGATGGTTAACAAAGCAACCACATTTACTATTTTTAAGATACCTTCTATCAGTCGATATTGGGCACTTACCATATTGCTTAGTAAATCATATTTATAATTTCTACGTGTGGCAATATTGTTGAAACTACTGGCGATAGTTTTTTGCACTTCAGATTCGTGCCCTTTTACAACCCTAACAGTTAAAAAACGATGATAGTCTAATGAAGTACTATTTCTATAAAAATGAATTAAAGGTTCTACACCTTGTTGCATATCTTGATAATGGAAATTCTCCATAATACCAATTACAGGATAGCTTTTTGAGTCTCCTTTTTTTGTAATTAATCTTTTTCCTTCTATATCCGTCCAACCCAATACTTCCATGGCTTTTCTGTTAATTATAACTGATTGCTCTTCCGAATTGTCTAATTCTTTGTCAAAATCGCGTCCGGCAACCAGCGGAATTTCAAATGTTTTGAGGTAACCGGCATCGGTACGTGCATAGCGCATTCTAACATTATTATCGGTTTTTACATTGTAAAATGATGTGTAATTAAAAAAATATTCTGATGGAACAACTTCACTTGCCGAAAAACTTTTTACAAAAGGAGAAGCTTTTAAATTGTCTAAAATAGTTCCGAAATTTGAGGCTGCGGCTTCTTTGTCTTTATATTCTAAATTAATTTTACCAACGATAACATTTTCCTTAGTAAAGCCGAGCGGAGCATTTTTCATATAACCTATCTGTTTGTTGAGTATGATGGCTACACAAATAAAGAGAATGGCAATTGTAAATTGAAGTGTTATAAAAGAGTTTCTAAAGAAAAAAGTATTTTTTAGAGCATTTATCTTTCCCTTAACCGCTGTTGAAACTGGTAACGAAATAAATCGAAGGGTAGGTAGAATGCCCACTATTAAAGTAACAAATATACCTAGGGCAATAGCGTATAAGATAACCGGATAATCATTTTTTAGGGAGAATGTTATTTTTCCGAAATCGGGCCCCAGAATATTATTCATTTTGGGCAATAGAAGAATGATGAATAAGAGGCCTGAAATTAGTATTGAGGTAAATACCAATAACCCATTCTCTAAGCAGTGCTGTAGAATGATACTTTTTTTACTGCTTCCTAAAATTTTACGTATGGCTATTTCTTTTATTCTACGAAACATTGTTGAACTATTTAAGTTAAGTAAATTAACCAAAATAATAAGTAATAAAAATGCCGATGCGGCTATAGAGCCGACAATGATGGTTTCTACAACCGGAATAAAATCCATTCTAATCTTAGTAAAAGGCTTTACCCGTATGCTTGCAATTCTGGTAGGGTTTACATAGTTTTGTTGAACAAGATTGCTAATATGCGATTCGAGTTGCGCTATATCTGCGGTTGGGCTTACTCTTAAATAATTTAGTGTAAAGCTGTTGCCCCAATCGGCAGATTTTTTAAAATTAGGAAAACTCTCTAATAATTTTGTTGACAATAACATATCTAACCGAAAGGTAGAATACGGGCTTATGGGTTTTAAAACTCCCGTTACGGTAAGGTATGTGCTATCATTTGCCTGTATTGTTTTACCCATTGGATTCTTATCGCCAAAGAGTTGTTTTTTAACCTTATCGGTTAGAACAATTGAATATTTATTTTTTAAAGCGGTGTTGGGATTGCCATACTCTAATGGTAATGATATAACCTGAAAAAACTCAGCATCTACATAGGCTGTTCGCTTTTCTAATTCGGTATTATTATACTTTAGCCAAAAATTACTCCAACCCAACCAATGGGTTGCTGCAATAACTTCTGGAGATGATTCTACTATTTTGTCTAATAACGGATATGTGGTCTGTGTATAGCTTTCACCATTCGTAGTTACTGTCTTTAAATAGTAAATATGTTCTTGATCTTTTACCTTTGCATCGGCATTGTAATAAGCGTAAACTGCAAAAATTAAGGTCATTACACCTCCTAATCCAATACTGAGACTTATAAGGTTTAACGTAGATAGTAATTTGTTTTTCCACAAGTTGCGGATTGACATTTTTAGATGATTTTTTAACATAATTTTTATTTTTTGAGACCTAACGGGTTTCAACTTGTCCGCCGAAGCATTAGCGAAGGAGGAAAACCTGTTAGGTCTTATCTATTCTGTTCGTAAACTTTTTACAGGGTTTGCATTCGCCGACGAAACGGTTTTAATACTAATAATGATCAGTGCTATACCGAGCATAGCTAAACCACTAAGTACAAATACCCACCAACTCAGGGTGGTTTTATAGGCAAAACCTTGTAACCATCTGTTTAATGCCCACCAAGCTATGGGTGCAGCAATGACAAAGGCGATACTTACCAATGTCAAAAATTCTTTTGATAACAGTACATTTATTTGAATGATGGTAGCACCCAAAACTTTTCTAATT
>DRQI01000109.1 GCA_011330545.1 Flavobacteriia bacterium | reverse complement strand
TCATTGTATTTCCGTCTGCTCCCATTATCCGAACCGTATCACCTCTTGGGTCAATATTTCTTATCGGATTATTCAAAACATAATTGTAGGGCGACCAAGCATAATATTTTTCCGCTCTTGGATCAACAGAAAGAAATCGGGCAATCATTTCAGGGTCTAACAATTCCTCCTTAATCAATTCCCCTTTTTTGTTGTAGAACCTTATTTTAGCAGCCTTTTGGTCAAATTCAATTTTGTAGGTTTCCGATAACTTATCGGTATTGAATATCTCGATAAATTGTTTACCATACCTTTCTGCGTCAGTCAGTAAAACCACGCTACTATCCCCGAACAAAGCATAAGGACTAATATCTTTGTCCTGTAAATACCTGAATTTGGAACTTGAACTGCCGTAATCCATTTCATTTTCTGTGGTTTGCTTCTTGTCCTGAAGCATGAAGTAGGCAATTGCTCCAACTGCCGTTAAGATGATTGCGAGTAAGGATATTCTTTTCATTTTGAAGATGTTATTGATTGGTTAGCTAATCTTTTTTGCTTTTCCGCTTCGACGGTCTTTAACCATTGTTCGTATTTTCCTGCCGACATTTCTCGGTAGCCCAAACTTTCTATCAAGGCTTCGTTCCGTTTGAATTCGGCAAACCGTTGTTCCATTTCTGGTGTTGGCTTTCTTCCATTCAATGCTCTAAGTTCCTTCTTGCCAATGGTCATCAATGCATTATGCTTGAACATCATGGTATGAATGCTTTTTGGAAAATACTCCAAAGTGGTGTTGCAACACAAAACGACAAAATCATCGTAACCGTATTTCTTTTCGTAGCCTTGTGAAAGTTCGGTCAGGCAATATGCCACCGATTGCTGTAAATCCAATGCCTCCATGTAAATTCCGTTTTGGATGGCTTCGGCTGACATTCCTGTTGACGAAATCATCCATGCGTCAGATGAAAAATTACCGTTTGTCAATTCGATATTCACCCATTTTCCTTTTTCGTCGAGGTGCTTGATGTAAAAATGATTGGGTGCAACTGCTAAATATGCTTCTGTGTTCATTTCCTCTGCGAGTATCTTGTACAAATAAGGCAACGACCGACATTGCCCTTTATGTGTATTCATTAGTTTGGTCACAAAAGTCTGTTCCCAATCTTGCTTTCCCGTGAAATCTTCAAAGTCATAAACAAAGGGCATGTTTCCGTTTATCCAATTTGGTCGGGTAAAAAATTCATAGAGTGCGAAATTTCCTGCTGTCTTGTATTGGCTAACTCCTTTCTGTTGGATGAATTGTCGAAGTTTTTGGGTGATCTCTGAAATTTCTCTTGAAAAATCAGAATAATTAATTTTCCCCTCTTTGTATGCCCACTCAGTTAAAAATACTGCTCTTTTGAAATCCAATGGTTGTCCCCCTTTCAACATCTGCCAAATTTCATTGTAGGCAGAATTGAAATATTTATCGTTGGTCACGATAGTATCTTTTGGTTCGGATATTTTCGGTTTCTCCTCTTGTACTGAAATCTTCTTTTCGGGAATAACCGTTTCTTTCTTCTCGCTTTGGCAAGAAATCATCAAAATTATCAGCAAAACCAAACCGTAATTTAGCTTCATTTTTAGATTGAGATTTTCTTCAATATATGTCTTTTTTCTTTGCATTGTTTTGTTTTTCTTTTTATGGTGGAAGCTAACGGCAGTCTGTGAAAAAACCCCTACTCGCTAAAAACAAGTACTATATAATAGCGATAGAGTTAAAATAATTAATTCTATGCGATTTTATTTTTAAATATTTTAATCTTGGAGTAATTAATTCCCCACAAAATACATCCGCAAATCGCTTTATTTTGCGTTTTATTTTCCATTTTTTCAAAAATAAAGACTTGCGTAGCCTTTTTATCAATTCTTGCACACCAAATATCGTAATCGCACGACGTAAATTATAGCATGTAAATATTATCCCGAATTCTCCCTCTACTTTTTCCAAACCTTTTAGCAGGGTGTAGTCGTAGCCCCACTGGCGTTTGATGGTGCCAAAGGGATGTTCTATTATTTGCTGGCGTTTGCGGTAAAGTTCTTTATTTAGTTTTACCCGTTCTATATTGTCATCTACGTATTCTTGGTATTCGCTGCGCTCTATGTATCGCCCCTTGCTGCGGTCTAAGTTTGCTTTGCCGGCACACTCCATACGATGCGGACAGGCCTTGCAGATAGCGTATGAGGACTTGTAGTGTTTTACTTTGTAGGCTTGTCTCAACTTGCCGTTGTTTTTGTGGTACCACTTGCCATTGCTGCTCAACTCTTCTCCTTCCGGACAAATATATACGTCTTTTTTTTTATCGTATACAAACTGATCTTTGTTGAACCGCTTGTCTTTTTTGGCGTGTACGCGCTTCTTGGGCGATACGTAGGTGCTGATATTATTCTCCGCACATTTCTTCAATTCCGAACCTGTATCGAAACCTTTGTCTGCCAACTGTTTTATTTCCTCTCCCTCTTTTTTACCCAGGGCTTCTCGGGCTGCTATCCCAGCTTCGCTTAGCGCATAGGTGTCGTGCGTATTGCGGATTTCGTAGTTCGTCAACAGCTTGTTGTCGGCTTCTGCCGTGACCACAGCATTGTAGCCCACTTCTACTATATTCATCTTCTTGGGAAGGGCTCGCGCATCCGGATCGCTCGTCGAGATTTGCGTCTGACCTTGCTCATGGGCAACTTTCATTTTTTCTTCCAATTCTTCGTATTTTTCTTTCCGCTTACATAATTGATCCAACTTAGCGGCTAATTCTATCGATTGTTCGTGATGGATTTCGCTGTTTGACTCGCCCTTGTCGAGTTCTTCCATTTCTTTCAGACAGGAATTTATCTGTTTGCCTATGTAGTCTTGGTGTTGCTTTATTTTCTTTTCCGTGTAGTTATTTTTCTTTGAGTTTTGTGCCCGAATCTTGGTGCCATCCGTGGCTACAGTATCTCCTGATAATAACCCTTCACCACGTAGAAATAGATTAAATTCATTGAATACTTTCTTAAACACATCAACGTGCTCTTTCCTGAAGTCCGCTATGGTTTTATAACATGGGCGCAAGCCTCTCAGTAGCCACATGGCTTCTACATTCGTACAGGCTTCGCGCTCTAATCGCCGTGAAGAACGCACTCGATTCAAATATCCGTAAATATATAATTTTAATAACGCCGAGGGTGGATATGCCGGGCGGCCGTTGTTTTTTTTTCCCTTTTCTTTGAAACCTAGTTTATTGAGATCCAAATAGTCTAATCCCGATAGCTATCGGGACCTACTACGCGCACATAACTGTCTGCCGATACGGATTGTTCTAAACTGAATGATTGTATCTGATTCCTGTCTTGCCCGATGAGTTTCATTTGTGTGTTTTTAATTATTTTAATTGATGGGGTGAATATAATTAAAAATGACTATGAATGGAAAGGATGTGGGGGTTTTTGCACAGTCTGACGGTTTGTATAAGCGGCGTAGCGGGCTTTTGCCCACTATGACCGTCTTATACTGTGTTATAGCCAGTGGTCTCACCACCCATTCTATCTCATATAATCTAAAGTAAGGAAAATTATTATTGCTATCATATTTAGACTTACTATAACCCAATAAGCTTTTTTGGCATTCAACATTATACCGTAAACAGAAAAGCAAATCAGGCAGATTATCATAAATGAAAAATAGTAACCAAACCAAATGATTAATTCAATAGGAGTATTTATCCCAAATTTCTCCAATAATGCTAAAATATTGCCTAGAGTAGATAAAACTAGTGCAAATTTTAACAACCTAATTGACCAACCATTCATTATTGACATGGCTCTGCTTGCTCACATGGAAAATCATCAAGAGAATCAACCAATCCTTCACATCCTTCTTTTAGACTTTCTTTTAATTGTTCCCAAAGTGGTCTAACAGTTGTACAATTGTAATCATTTGAAGCTGAGCCTCCATTATCTTCTACGAAATTAAAAATTGTATCAAGTAAACATTTCCAAAATTCGTCTCCACCTTCAAATGCAGCATTTTGAACT
>DRQI01000108.1 GCA_011330545.1 Flavobacteriia bacterium | reverse complement strand
TGATATTATTTTAAGTGTGGTAAATGCCGATGTAAAAAGTGTGCATGCCAGTGGGGTTTCTGTAATTAGCGAAACCCCCGACATTGCCAATGCACGAATTGAATTTACCAATGGCTGCGTAGCGAATTTAACCGCCAGTAGGATTTCACTCAAAAATATGCGCAAAGCACGATTCTTTCAAAAAGATGCCTACATCTCGGTAGACTTTTTAGAAAAGAAAAGCGAAGTGGTAAAAATGAAAGATGTACCTGAAAACCCCGATGAGTTTGCTATGATTTTACAAAATGCCGAAGGGGTAAAAAAACAGATATATTTTGAAAATCCAACTGTAGAAAATAACAATGCCATTTTAGATGAATTGGAAACGTTTGCTGATGCCATTGTTAATGATACTACCCCAATTGTTACCTTGAGTGACGGTGCCAAAGCTTTGCGGGTAGCACAGCAAATTATCGATTGTTTTGTGTGATGTTGGGTGGTGAAAAAAGGAGAAGGGATTGGAAATTTAAGGGTTAAAATTTAAAATTGGAAATCTAAGATTTAATATATTGTCAGATAAACAACTCAAAATGAAAAAAATAGCAGTTATAGGAGCCGGAACTATGGGAAACGGAATTGCCCATGTATTTGCACAAAACGGATACCAAGTACATATCATAGATATTTCGCAAGAAGCCATTGATAGCGGTATTGCAACCATTACCAAAAATTTAGATAGAATGGTAGCCAAAGAGAAGATTACTGAGCAAAATAAGCAGGAAACGCTAGCTAATATCAGTACTTTTACTACTATAAATGAAGGGGTACAACACACTGATTTAGTGGTGGAAGCCGCCACAGAAAACAGTGATTTAAAACTCAAAATATTTAAAGAATTAGATGCTGTATGCGATGCCGAAACCATTTTGGCAACCAATACTTCTTCTATTTCTATTACTAAAATTGCTGCTGCTACTTCAAGGCCCGAAAAGGTAATCGGAATGCATTTTATGAATCCGGTGCCCATTATGAAGTTGGTAGAAATTATTCGCGGATATTCTACTTCTGACGAAGTTACCCATACCATTATGGAGCTTTCAAAAAAACTGCAAAAAGTTCCGGTGGAAGTAAATGATTATCCGGGATTTATTGCTAATAGAATTTTAATGCCTATGCTAAATGAAGCCATCTATGCCTTGTATGAAGGTGTTGCGGGCGTCTACGAAATCGACACTGTAATGAAATTAGGCATGGCACATCCGATGGGGCCGCTACAATTGGCAGATTTTATAGGGTTAGATGTTTGCTTGTCTATCCTCAATGTATTGTACGATGGTTTTGGAAACCCCAAATACGCTCCTTGCCCGCTATTGGTAAATATGGTAACGGCAGGTAAATTAGGCGTAAAATCAAGAGAAGGGTTTTATGATTATGCCGAGAGCAGAAAAGCCGAAAAAATTGCCGCTCAATTCAGTCATTGAGCAATCAGTTCTTTTCCGTGAAAGGGGCAATATTTCCAGGTGGCATTCATCAATTGGCCATCTACCGGGCATTTCTTTGGTTTTAACAATGATGGCAAGGGCAGTTTCCAACGAAAAGCTTCACCGCCTAAATTTATCGTAAATTCTTCCTTTTTCATCGGATTGATAATCCTTTCCATAGGGTTTTCTTTCTTTTGAAACAGAAAAAAATACATGTTTTTACCTACGTCACCTAACATATTGCCCAATACGGGTTTCATATATGAAATTACCTCAAGGGTTTTTTCATCGATGGTATCTTCCCGTAAAGGAGTATATGTTTTTTTATGGGCATCTACAATTTCTAATGAATTAAAAACGGTATCTTTGGGTTTGTAGGTAATATCGCCAAATTCACCGATAATTCCGTCTACTACCGCCAGTAACGTATATTGCTCAAATACTTGTAAGACTTCATCTATTTGACGTTGCGGCATCGTTTTATTCTCTGCAAAAACGGCTTGCCAAAACTCGATGGGTATCCACCATACTAATTTTAAATTATCGGGCGATTCTGACAGTTGCTGGGTTTCTGCCGTAAGTTTATTGATACTTACTTTAAAATCTTGTGCAGCAATCCCTAAAGTTGCCATCAATGCAATTGCACAAAGGATATTTTTGAAGTTTTTCATAGCCGGAATTATTTTTTATGCTTCAAAAATACAAAAAAAGGAGGCTTTTTAAAAACCTGAGATGTATTGCTTTTTAAGCCGCCTCCTTCGTCAACAAAAAATGGAAAAACAACTGTTGTTGCACTTGTAACATGAAAAGTTCATACTACTGATTTCGATTTTTACTCAATGAACTTAAATTTGATATTAATTACTGATTATCAAGTATTTCTGTGGTTTTAACAAAATTGACAAGCAGTTCTTATTCGCCTTTAATTACTTCTGATACTTCCTGAGGAAGAAACATTATTGTGTTTCACTTTAGGATCTCCATAATAGTGGATATCGCCCCCACTGGTAGCTTCTGCAGTCAATTCATTGTCAACACTAATGTATATATCTGCCCCGCTAGTGGCTTTGGCATTACAATTATTGGCTTCTAAGCCCTTTGCTTTGATAGATCCGCCACTTGTTGATTTTGCCGTAAAATTTGTAGCCCTGCCCTTTAATTTAGCATCGGCTCCACTGGTAGTCTTACAGGTTAAATTTTCAACTTTTAATAGGAGGTCTACGTCACTGCCGCTCGTTGCCCGAACTTCAAAATCTTCGGCTTTAATAGTGTTTTCTGACTTTACATTGGCACCACTACTTGCAGTGACTTCGTTAATTGACAATGCGGTTACGTATACCCTTCTTCTTTTGGCACTCCAAATATTTTTTTCTGCATAAATGTGTAGCGTGCCATCTTTTACTTCGGTAATAATAATATCGTGTAGGTTCTCATCGGCTTCTAGCGACAGTGATACTTTATGGCCTATGGTTAGGTATACATCTATGCCTTGGCTTACGTCTATGGCATCAAAATCGGAAGAAATTTTTCGTTGTTCTGTAACTACATTCCTATTTCCTTTTACCCCGTCAAAAAAACAAGAAGTCATCGTTAAAAACAGTAATAATACGCCTGAAATTTTTAGTAGTGTTTTCATTTTTTGTTTGTTTAGAGTTTAGTATTTAGTATTGAGATTTGAGTATTGAGTATTGAGTATCCTTGTAACAACACGTCAGTACCAACAATATCCGGTATCTTTTCAAAATTCTTTTTTATTCAATTTAATTTTTTTTAACCTTAACGCCTTCTTCATCGAGTTTCACCTCTACTTTTTCGCCATTATTATTTACTTTAACATTTAGGCCTTCGTCATTAATATTTACGTCAACACCATCATTATCTTTTGTATCTTCGGTATCCCAATAATCAGACTCATCACAATCTAAACATGCCAATCCGTCGCCTGTCATTTTAAAATAGTGTAAACTCATATCGTTTCTATACATATCTCTGGCTGTTTTTAACTTATAATCTAGAAACCTTCCTAAAGTTTCATCAAAATAAACAACTTGCCCTTTGGGAATATACAGCGTAATCCATATTTCTTGATTTCTAAAAGCTGTTTCAGAATCAACTAAAAAATAACCGTTTAAAGACAATGTATTTCCTAATTTTTGATAACTGTATTCTATTTTCTCTGCATTTTCCTTGGCAACTAACCGCGTTCTTCCACTGGCTTCTTTTTTAATTTTTACATACGCTTCGGTACTGTCAGACATTTTAATATTAACCCTTAAATCATTAGAATAAAACTTGGCTATATCATTGGCATCTAATACTTTTCTGAATCCTGACCGGTGCCTAAAATAATTGTAATTTGAGAGTGCCTCATCATCTACCATTTTAATATTGAGCGTATCTGTAGGCATCACTGTCAACGCATTTTTCTCTATAGACAAGCCGTCATGTGCAAATTCCGCACCTTGCCTAACAACAATGTAAATTGCTCCTAATAAGGCGATTAACCAAATACCTAAGAGTACAAATTTTGACGTTCTGCTCAATATTTTTGACTTACTTGATAGGATAAATAAGCCTAAAAAGAATAGCATTAAAAACGGAATTCCTATCAAAATTAATAGTAACAATGAGAAAATCCAAATGGGAACATTCGTAGGGTTGATAAATTGAAAATTTCCGTCAAAAAGGTAATCGGCTCCCATAAAATCTACCGTACCGGTGGTAACCAGAGTAATTATTAAACTTATCAACAGAGCTACGGCCACAATAACCAAAACGGCTCCAATAAATTTACCGATAACCATCAAAAAAGTAGTGATAATTTTACCTAGGACTTCAATCAGGTCTTGAAGTCCGGACTTCGCCCTATTTTGATGTTTTTTCAGGTCCTTTTTTTTTAACGAACTCGAAACGTTTTCGTACCCTTCTTTCACCGCGTCTGACACATCAGTGGCAGCACCTTTTACGCGCTCTGACACATCTTCAAGTTCGGCTCTGATTTTTTTTTCGATATTGGTAATGTTTACCGGTTCGCCTTCCATTTGTAATTTTTCGGCAGTAGTTTTTGCTTCGGGCAATAATATCCATAAGATGGGATATACTATGAATCCGAATCCAAATCCAAAAGCCAATACCAGCCAAGCTAGCCGAATCCAAATGGCATCTACTCCAAAATAATGTGCAATACCCGAGGATACACCGCCTAGAAATTTATCATCGCCATCCCTAAATAATTTTTTTTGTGTCGGCCTGCTTCTTGTATAATTTTTACCAGAATCATCGGTAAATAGTTCTTCATCAACCATATAGTCTTCAGGCTGCCCCATGACGGCAATTATCTCATCAATGTCTGATTCGCTCACTACTTGGCGGGCATCTTTCACCTTTTCTGACAGCAATTCGCTAATACGCGATTCTATATCTGCAATAATTTCATCCCTGCCTTGAGGGTCGTCACTCAATGAACGGCGAATGGCCTCTAAATATCTTTTCATTTTTTGGTAAGCAGTTTCGTCTATATGAAAAAAGATACCTCCTAAGTTTATGTTTATGGTCTTATTCATTTTTTTGTTGGTTTTTTGCTAGTTACAATATGTACGGCTTTTACTAAATCAGCCCAAGTAGCCGTTAATTCTTTTAAAAATAATTTTCCGGTTTCGGTCAATGCATAATATTTTCTCGGTGGCCCCGAAGTAGATTCCTCCCAACGATAACTGAGCAACCCAGCATTTTTTAACCGGGTTAATAAAGGGTAAATAGTACCCTCTACCACCAGTAATTTTGCTTCTTTCAGATTGGAAAGGATTTCATTGGTATAGGCATCTCCATGTTGTAATATAGAGAGAATGCAAAACTCTAAAACTCCTTTGCGCATCTGTGCCTTTGTATTTTCTATCTTCATTTTTTACTTTTTAATTACCCAATAGTATTTAGAATTGTATTCACTACATAAATCAATATGGCTGCTATTATTGTTATCATGGTTCATTGGTTTTTAAACATTTTCTTTTATTTTTACTTTTAACAGTACCTTTTTGCCATTGCATTAGGCTAAATTTTTATTTTACAAAATTTATAGTTAACGGGTATTGGTATACTTCCCCCCTGCTCGCCTTAATTGCCGCCACGAGTACCAATACAAATTTTACGATTCCTACAATAGAAATGAGAGATGCCAGGCTTAAAACCCC
>DRQI01000107.1 GCA_011330545.1 Flavobacteriia bacterium | reverse complement strand
GGCCTTTTTGAAATTGGTTAATAACTGGTAATAACTCTATTAAATAAAGTGCAAAATGAAACGTTTAATGGATGATAATTGAACGGAGACAATAATAATTTAAGGATTTGATGTAGGAGTTTTTATCCTTTAATTGTTTTATAATAAAATTACTTAATTTAAAATTGTAACGTCATGTTTAAAAAAGAAGAAGTAGCCTCAAAAATAAATAAATGTAATGCACACGTAGCCAATCAATTTAAAGTAATTACTTCTAATTTTAAGGAGAAGAATGTATCCAAAGCCTGGCCAAAAGCGTTCAGCCCATTTGTTTCAGACCGGAAAACTTTCCCTAAATCTTGGTCACATTTTCCACTGGGCACATCTTATTAAATTGCTTTATAAAACTCATGGTTTTCAATGAATAGTTAGTGGTTTCTAGGTATTTTTCAAATTCATGGTTTTCTTTAATCTAAATATTCTTTTTTTTAATTTTGAATCGATCGCTAAACAACTACTTATAAGCAGTTGTAATTAAGAATAATTTAATGAAAAATAAAAAAGATTAAAATATGAAAAATATTTTGAAAATCGGTGCTATTTGCATGTTGCTCGTTTTGTCCTTTTCTTCCTGTACTCAAGAAGATTCAGTTGTAAGTGACTCGAAATTAGATTTATCTGATGTTAATATTAAATTAGCTAATAGATATGAGTTTCCACCCACTTCTTTAAAAGTTAAAAGTACTATTGCCCAAATTAATAAAGAAATTTTAAATTTCAAAGAAGAGGACGCAACAGATGAAATTATTACCGGGTTTACATTATCATTGACTTCTGAAAAATTAATTCTAAATATAGATGATATAAGTGTTAAATCTAATTTAAGCAAGTCAATACCTGTGAGTGCGGGTGTCTGTCCTAGTGGAATGGTAAAAGTAAAAAAATGTTATTCTCAATCATGTGCCCAAGGAGTTATAGTAGCTTTAGGAGGCCTTATGGAAAATGGGGATAGTTTTTCTGTTCATAGACAGTTTTCTGGTGTTACAATTTGTGCTAGTGTGAGGTTAGCAAATGAATATAAGAAACGGCATTTTGAGTGACGGTAATTAATTTTCAAGAGTATAATAATTTCCATTTGGAGTCATGGTAATAAAAAACTCGCCTATTATTATAAATAGGCGAGTTTTTATTTTATAAAGAATAAGTTATTATTATCCCAACGCTACTCTTTTAAAATCAGTAACGGTTACGTCTCCCAAGGTTTTTACATATTGGGCTACGTTTAGTTTACTATCTTTAATAAAAATTTGATTTACCAAGGTATTGTCTTTAAAGAAGCGTTTTAACTTACCTTTGGCAATATTGTCTAACATAGCTTCGGGTTTTCCTTCTTGGCGCAATTGGTCTTTTGCAATTTCTATTTCTTTTTCAATAGTTGCTTGGTCTACACCATTTTCATCTAAAGCAATAGGGTTCATTGCTGCCACTTGCATGGCTACATCTTTTGCTACTACATCAGCACCTTCTACGGCATCTGAAAGCCCTACCAATGTAGCAATCTTATTACCGGCATGAATATAAGAACCTACAAACGGAGCTTCAATTTTTTCAAAGGCTTTGATTTCTAATTTTTCACCAATGACACCTGTTTGCTCAATTAATTTATCGGCAACGGGCATTCCGCCAAAATCAGCCGCTAAAAATTCTTCTTTTGAATTATAATTTAACGCTGTTTCAGCAAATTGATTAGCAAGGTTTACAAAATTTTCGTTTTTACCGACAAAATCGGTTTCACAACCCAATACAATTGATACGCCAACTGTTTTAGCATCATTTACTTTAGCAATTGCCGCACCTTCGGTTGATTCGCGATCAGCCCTTTTGGCAGCAACTTTTTGGCCTTTTTTACGTAAGATTTCAATGGCTTTGTCAAAATCGCCATCGGCTTCTACCAAGGCTTTTTTACAATCCATCATTCCGGCACCGGTTGCTTTTCTTAATTTATTTACTTCTGCGGCTGTTATTTTTGCCATATTCTTTTTGTTTATTTGGTTATGTGTTTATTTGTGTAGTGCTGTTACTAGACAAATAAACATATAAACAGTTATACTATAATTTATTATTTCTCTTCTTTAACTTCGGTTGTTTTTTCAACCGCAGTTGCTTTTTCTGCTTTGGCTTTGACAGCTTCTTTTTCTGCCATGGCTTTATCTTTATCGGCTTTTCTTTCGTTCAATCCTTCTGCAATTGCTTCGGTAATATACGACAAGATTTTATCGATAGATTTTGAAGCATCGTCATTAGAAGGTATTACAAAATTTACCGGCCTAGGGTCAGAATTGGTATCTACCATAGCGAAAATAGGCATATTTAATTTTTTAGCCTCAGCAATAGCAATGTGCTCACGTTTGATATCAACAACAAAAATAGCTCCCGGTAAACGAGTCATATCAGAAATAGAACCTAAGTTCTTTTCAAGTTTGGCTCTTTGGCGCGTAATCTGTAGTTTTTCTCTTTTTGATAAGGCCTTGAACGTACCATCTTGTTTCATCCTATCTATTTGTGCCATTTTTTTAACAGCTTTACGGATAGTTACGAAGTTAGTCAACATCCCTCCGGGCCACCTTTCGGTGATGTAAGGCATATTTACACTTTCGGCTTTTTCTGCAACAATATCTTTTGCTTGTTTTTTGGTAGCTACAAATAATATTTTTCTACCTGAAGCAGCAATTTTTTTCAAAGCTTTTGCAGCTTCTTCAATTTTTGCTACTGTTTTGTATAAGTCAATAATATGAACACTATTACGCTCGGTATAGATATACTGAGCCATATTAGGATTCCATTTTCTAGTCAAGTGCCCGAAATGAACACCTGCATCTAATAATTCTTTAATTTCAATGTTTGCCATTTTGTTTTTAGTTTACGTTCCGTTTGATTTAGCAATACATAAGTAGTCTTGTGTTACTAGAGTCTTAGGTATTTGGATGCTAAACTTAAGAGACAACAGTTTATGATTAATAAAATATGATTAACGTTTAGAGAATTGGTATTTTTTACGTGCTTTTTTCTGTCCGAATTTTTTACGTTCAACCATTCGCGGGTCTCTTGTCAATAACCCTTCAGGTTTTAGTATTTTTCTATAGTCTTCATTTATAGAAACCAATGCCCGGGTTATTGCCAAGCGGATTGCTTCTGCTTGTCCGGTAACACCGCCACCGTAAACATTTACTTTAATATCATATTCTTTAGCATTATCTGTCAATACTAAAGGTTGCATAACTTTATATTGTAAAGTACCGGTTGTAAAATAGTTGGTTAATTCTCTATTATTGATAGAGATATTTCCTTTTCCTTTAGAAATATATGCACGGGCAACAGCCGTTTTTCTTCTACCTATTTTGTGTATTATTTCCATTATCTAAGATCGTTAAGGTTAATTGCTTTAGGATTTTGAGCTTCTTGTTGATGCTCACCGCCGGCATATACATATAAATTTCTAAATAAAGCACTTCCTAATTTATTTTTAGGGAGCATTCCTTTTACTGCTTTTTCTACTAAGCGAGTTGGATTTTTATCAAACAACTCGGTTGCAGAAAGCGATCTTTGGCCTCCCGGATAACCCGTATGGCGGATATAGGTTTTATCTGTCCATTTTTTACCGGTTAAATTGATCTTGTCGGCATTGATAATTACTACATTATCACCACAGTCAACATGTGGAGTGAAGTTAGGTTTGTACTTGCCTCTGATAAGCATTGCTACTTTTGAAGCTAAACGACCCAATGTTTGTCCGTCCGCATCAACCAATAACCATTCTTTCGTAACGGTTTTTTTATTAGCTGATACTGTTTTGTAACTTAATGTGTTCACACGATTAGTTTTTGTCTATTAATAATTTTTTTATTACCCCTAAAAAGAGGAGTGCAAATGTACAAACTATTATTTATATAACAAACCTCGTTTTATGTATATTTTTTTGAGTGTAAACCTTGCTTAGAAATGGAGCTGCTAAGCGGATTATAGAAGGTGTTTTATTGCCGTTTTTCTTTTATATGTAACATTTTCAACATATTGAAGTCTTTAATAATAATATTGATGATTTTTTATCAAAAATGAATAGATACCGGCGATATCTGTCTCAATCTTTAATTTTAACTTTAACAAGATTGTCAACAGAATTAACAAAACCTTAAGATGAGTTTATACTATCTTGTTGCCCACAAATCTG
>DRQI01000106.1 GCA_011330545.1 Flavobacteriia bacterium | reverse complement strand
TGGCAAAATTGCTTCCACAGAGTTTAAATTTAACTTTTTTTACACCGAGTTTGCCAATGGCTATTGAACTTCTGAATAATGCTTCAGAAGATGACGAAGTTATCTTTATTGGTGGAAAATTATCAAGGGGCTCACAATTGGCAACCGGCGGGAGCGCCATACACCTCTTGTCTGAAATTAAAGCTGATATTTGTTTTTTAGGAACGGGTTATCTTGACTTAACCGAAGGTATTACTGCCATAGATTGGGAAATCGCCCAGTTGAAAAAAGCAATGATTAATGCTTCAAAAAAATTAGTTTCGCTTACTATTTCAGAAAAATTGAATACGATAAACCGATATAAAATTTGCGATATTAACACATTGGATATTTTGGTTACTGAACTTGACCCCGGCTCATCGGTTTTGGATACCTACCGTGAAAAAGGAATACAGCTGCTTTAGCCACCTGCGCCAAAATACTTTTTATATTGTAAAATTCTAAAATCGATAGTGGTAAAATCCGGGTTTTGTTGTTTTGCGAGCTTGTATTCAGAATTGCTGCCAATAGCCCTGTTGGCAGAACCCGACGGAGAGGTTAATGAAATCGTTTTGATAATTCGTCGATTTAATCTAAACTGGTGAATTTTAGGGGTTTTATCAGAGATTGTCTCTAATTGCAAGCCATACTCTTTCAAATGTTTTCTAAAAAAGTATTCGGGGCCGTTTTTTGAATTTCCACCCATAAATAACAAGGTATGAATAGAAGGGTATTGTTTTAAGTATCCTACCAGGTTGCGAAGTTTAATATCTTGCATCCCTAAATCTGAAGCATCTATTTTTTGGCGCTTGCAACTTTCAACGATATCACAAATACCGATACGGTGTTGCCTTAAGAAATCTTTGCGTTGTTTTATTGCTTTCTTTGTTGGCTTATACGTTAAATTCAGTGTAAAAATTTTATCTAAGATAATCCATAGTTGCCCTTTGCCGCTACCGTAACAAAAATCAACATCATTAGGAGCTAATGCCCCTTGTGAAAATCGAGGAGGGGGCAAGGTGCCAACAATTAATTTGGTGGTTCTTTCGGGTATAAAAGGAGGATACGGATGTTGATGTAAAAACATTTTCTAAACAGCATTCATTTCATTGGGTAAATATAGAGAAAGGCAATGAGAAAAATAAAAAAGCCCGAATTTACTAATTCGGGCTTGATATGTTGAATATATATAAGTTCTACAAACCAATTACCAGAGTAGCTGTAAATTTATCATTGGTAATATCTAATTCGGCAGGTTCTACGCCATCTAAGTCTAAAAACCTGTAAACATCTGTATTTGTTGAGTTTTGATAGGCCAAATCTAATTTAATATTGCCTTTGAATTTGAATCCTATACCAAAAGAATACCCGTTGATATTGTCAGAATCTATCGAATCTTCAAAAGGGGTTTGTTCGTAATGATATCCTCCGCGTAAGCTTACATTGTCTAGGCGCCATTCTGCACCTACATTAAACGTTGAGGTATTTTTTAAGCCGTTGGTGAAAAACTCATTTTCATTAACAAAATCATTGTTAGGCTTTAATTTGGTATTGGTATAATTTTTATAAGTATAATCAAAACTTATTAATCCTTCTTTGCCAATAATATAGGCAAAACTCCCTGTTAAACGGCTAGGTGTAGTCAATTTATAATCAAATACACTAATGTCTTGTGTTTCAACAAAAAGTTGATTGTCATTGCTAACTTGTATTTCTAGATCTTCGGCAAATTGATCGGTTAAATTGTACCAAACAGGAGTTTCGTAGGCAACGCCAAATCGAACTTCTTGAGTAGGTTTTGCTATAAAACCAAGCGAGAATCCAACGCCTTCTCCAAAAGTATTTAATTGTTGTAAAAGTGAGGCATCTAACAAATTGCCATTGCCATCGTTATTCGATTCTTCAAATAGGGCATTTTGAAAAAAATCTAAACTATGCGCTACTACCGAAAATCCGAGATAAAACTTTTCATTATACTGTGCAGCCAACGAAAAGGTAAATTTTTCATTTTGCCCGTTGGTAGTATTTCCAAAAAATTGCCCGTCAACGTTATTATAAAAAATATCATTATTGGGGTCACTGTCATTATTTAAGAAAGGGTCGCTATTAAACTCCGAAATTCCACTATTTCCCCTAACAATATAATTATTTTCAAAGTCTCTCGCCAATGAATAGTTAAAGCCCAAAGCAATTTTTTTCCAGTACGGACTGCCACTATTGTCAAAAACCATAACGCCTCCTGCTTGTGTGATATTAAAGTAATTGTCATTATTGCTCACATTGGTACCGTGAAAAGAAGTATTAATATCTGTATTTCGCAGGCCAAAAGTAACGCTGGCAGAACTGTTTTTAAAAATAGCTAAACCGGCAGGATTTACATCTCCGGCAGACATATCGCCACCCAATGCGCCAAAAGCACCACTCATGGCATTGAACCTTGCAGTACCATTATTTCCACCTCCTGAAAATAAGACAGCTGCATCTGTAAAAGGTATAGATTGGGCGTTGATTGCTAAGGAAGATAATAACCATCCTCCTAATAGGATAAAAAACTTTTTCATAAATAAACTGTTTAATTTTTATGGATTAATGTCTTCTCGATCCACCACCGCTTCTTGAAGAAGACCTCGATGACGAACTTCGGCTCCCGGAAGAAGAACGGCTATAACTTCTACCACTGCTAGAAGAGCTTCTAACTGAACTTGAATTTCTAGAACTGCCATTACTTCTATGAGCACTTGAACTACTTCTTCTATACGAAGAATTTCCGGATGACCTTACAGCCCTTCTGTTTGAATTAGAGTACGATACCCTTCTTCTTGCAGGTTGTGCTGTAGATGTTCTTCTGATACTTGAATTTCGTAAAGCTGAGTAACTTCGCCTTGGAGTGCTGTGGTTAGCAGAAGAATATGACCTGCCTGAACTTCTCCTAACACCACTTGAACGCGGCGTAGAACTTCTACGGATGGTAGAGCTTCTACGGATAGTAGTATTATTTCGTGAATTGGTACTTCTTCTGACACCCGTACTTCTTCTGATGCCTGTACTTCTTCTGATAGAAGAATTGTTAGAACGTGTATTTAGGCTCCTTCTGGAAGTATTATTGACACTTCTTCTATTAAAAGAATTATTAGTGGCACTAGACCTTCTGCTATAAGCACTTCTATTGCCTAACCTACTCGAATTATAAGCATATCTTCTGCCGTAGGTATAATTATTATTAAACCGATTGTAATAATTTCCGTAATAATATGGGTTATGATAGTATCGATGTCCGTAATAATATGGAGAATAAAAACCTCCGTAATATCCACCGTAATAGTAAGGAGAATAGAAACCTCCGTAATAATAAGGATCATAATACCCTCCAAAACCGTAGTAGCCATAATAAGGATATCCGAAGCCATAGTAACCGTAATAAGGATAACCATATCCGTAACCTAAGTTCAAATGTACCGTAACGTTATCGGTATATTCCCAAGGCGTACCGCCTTCAACATAACTGCCGTCATCTACATAGCCTTCGTCATCTCCATATCCTAAAGAATCTATATCGGTGAAAATATCGTCATCTGTCAACTCACTATATTTTTCAGCCTCTCTTTTAAAGTAATCTTGATATTTATTAGATGTAGGTTCAGTGGTAGTAGTCGTTACAACTTCTTTTCTAGCTTCGTCAGAAGCGTAGATGCCGTCATCTTCGTACGTAGTGCTTTGATAAGTGCCACATGAAGTCAATCCCAATAATATCAATCCGATGAAAGAAAAATATAGGGTTTTAGCGTTAGTATTATTTTTTATTTTCATGTTGAATAACTTTTAATTGTTGAAATTACAAAATATAATTAGTTTTGCAACAAATTAAATTTTGTGTTAAAAGTATCACAATATTTATGCCAAAAGCTAATATATGAGTAAAAATTTAACGAAACGAAACGAAGATTATTCTAAATGGTATAATGAATTGGTTATAAAAGCCGATTTAGCCGAAAATTCTGGGGTTAGGGGCTGTATGGTCATCAAACCCTATGGTTTTGCTATTTGGGAAAAAATACAAGCCGAATTGGATAGGATGTTTAAAGAGACCGGGCATCAAAATGCCTATTTCCCTTTATTTATACCAAAATCATATTTTAGCAAGGAGGCGAGCCATGTAGACGGATTTGCCAAAGAATGTGCCGTAGTAACACATTATCGATTGAAAAATGATAAGGATGGTAAAATAATTGTAGATGAGGATGCCAAGTTAGAAGAAGAGTTAATTGTAAGGCCTACTTCAGAAACCATTATTTGGGATACCTATAGAAAATGGGTACAGTCATATAGAGATTTACCTTTGTTGATAAATCAATGGGCCAACGTGGTGCGCTGGGAAATGCGTACCCGGTTATTTTTGCGTACCGCTGAATTTTTGTGGCAAGAAGGGCATACGGCGCATGCCACAGAACAAGAAGCGCTAATTGAAGCCGAAAAAATGCAAGGGGTCTACGCAGATTTTGCTGAAAATTTTATGGCAATGCCCGTAATTAAAGGAGTAAAAACAGAAAGCGAAAGGTTTGCCGGGGCATTAGAAACTTATGCTATTGAGGCATTGATGCAAGATGGTAAAGCATTGCAAGCGGGTACCTCACATTTTTTAGGGCAAAATTTTGCCAAGGCCTTTGATGTGAAGTTTACCTCTAAAGAGGGAAAACAAGAATATGTATGGGCAACTTCTTGGGGGGTTTCAACACGGTTAATGGGAGCCTTGGTAATGACACACTCTGATGATAAAGGGTTGGTGCTGCCCCCTAAACTGGCACCTATTCAGGTGGTAATCGTTCCTATTTATAAAGGAGAAGAACAATTGAATCTAATTTCTGAAAAAGTACAGCCCATTATTGACAAACTGAGGGCAAAGGGAATTTCTGTAAAATTTGACAATAGAGATACTCATAAACCAGGTTGGAAATTTGCTGAATATGAACTGAAGGGAGTGCCTTTGCGGATTGCAATAGGCCCTCGTGATATTGAAAATGATACCGTTGAATTGGCAAGGCGCGATACCTTGACCAAAGAAATTGTACAGCAAGAAGATTTGGTAAGCATCATTGAAAAATTATTGGCCGAAATTCAGGAGAGTTTGTTTACTAAAGCGCTGGCGTATAGAGATAGTCATATAACTGAAGTGGCTAATTTTGATGAATTTAAGGAAGTATTGGAGACAAAAGGCGGATTTATCTTAGCATATTGGGATGGTACTGCCGAAACCGAAGAAAAAATAAAAGAATTGACAAAAGCAACTATACGTTGTATTCCTAATGATACGAAGAATGAAAGTGGAAGTTGTGTTTTTTCGGGAAAACCTGCTTCTGTGAAAGTGCTATTTGCAAAGGCTTATTAATTTTTTTAAAAAGACTTGCAGAGTTAAAAAATTGTTTTATTTTTGCACCTGCCTAGCCGGAAGGCAGGCTCGCTTTAGATTTTTTTAAAGTAAATGTATGGTCCGTTCGTCTAGGGGTTAGGACGCCAGGTTTTCATCCTGGTAACAGGGGTTCGATTCCCCTACGGACTACAATAATGTTATCAATAAGTGAATTTGTTTATTTGGATGATACCTTGAACAAAGAAGCAAATAAACAGATAAACGAATAAACAATACTAAAATGGCAAATCACAAATCTGCGTTAAAAAGAATACGAAGTAACGAAACGAAACGCTTAAGAAATAAATTTCAGCATAAAACTGCTAGAAACGCTATTAAAAATTTACGTGCAACAGAAAAGAAAAAGGATGCCGAAGAGCAATTGCCTAAAGTTGTTGCGATGATTGATAAATTAGCTAAAAAGAATATCATTCATAAAAATAAAGCGGCAAACTTAAAATCTAAATTGACTAAATTTGTAGCAACACTATAATTCAAATACGAAACATAAATAAAAAAGGCAGCTTTTATGAGCTGCCTTTTTTTATTTTACTTTAAAAACCACCTGCTTAGCTAGTGGTAATGCCTTATTGGCTTTGCCTATTTTTTAAGACCTGACAGGTTTTTAAAATATGTCAGGTCTTTCAAGTATAAAATTTTATAATAATTGTCTTTTGTAGGTTAGATTGTTTTTGGATAGGTGAAATTTTTACCACACATAAGTTCTGTCGGCATCTAACCTGATAAATATAAAAAGGAGGATGGTAAACCCCCAAAGGGAAGAGCCTCCATAGCTAAAAAAGGGCAACGGAATACCAATAGTGGGCAATAAGCCTATAACCATGCCTATATTTATCATAAAGTGAAAAAAGAAGATAGCGGCTACAGAATAGCCAAAAACCCTGCTAAAAGTTGATTTTTGCCTTTCAGAAATTTGTATGAGCCGCAATAAAAAAGCCACAAAAATAATAATGACGGCACTACTGCCTAAAAAACCCCATTCTTCGCCAACGGTACTAAAAATATAATCGGTATGTTGTTCGGGTACAAAATTGCCTTGGGTTCTGTCGCCTTCTAAAAACCCTTTTCCGGTAAGGCCTCCCGAGCCAATAGTAATCATTGATTGGTGTGTGTTATAACCAATGCCTTTGGTATCTGATGTTTTGCCTAACACAATGCTGAATCGATTTCGGTGCCGTTGGTCAAAAACATGGTTAAATACATAGTCTACACTAAAAATAAATAGGCCCGCAACCGTGTAAAGAATAATGATCTTGTACCATTCTCTCTTAAACGGAAATTTTTTATAATTGATAATGTAGGCAAAAAAGAGTGTCAATATTCCGTAAATAATAAGTATAGAAGTGATGAAGCCGGTATATAAGGTCATTATAAAGAGTACTATGGCGATAAATACGATGACCAGATAATACGCGGGCAGTCCTTCCCTGTACAAGATAACCAGTAAGAAAAAATAGATTAGTGCAGAGCCGGGGTCAGGTTGTAATACAATTAAAGCTGCCGGTAATAGGATAATTAAAAATGCTTTTAATTGCGATTTAAAATTACTCAAATCAGACGAAGGCTCATTGATGAAATTGGCCAACGCTAACACCGTTCCTACTTTTGCAAATTCTGAAGGCTGGATGCTAAACCCTCCAAAATTATACCATGAGGTAGCTCCGTTTATAGAGGCTCCGAAGATAAATAACCCGGCCAGAGACAGTACCGAAATGATATAAAAAACCCCCGATAGGCGTTCATAGAATTTTGAGTCAATAGAAATGATAATGATAATGAGCAAAAAACTCAATCCAATCCATTGTAATTGTTTTCCATATAATGAAGAAAAATCGAGTATTTCATGGTGGGTTTCTGACATGGATGCCGCATAGATATTTATCCATCCAAAAAATACCAATACTATATAAAATAGTACCAGTATCCAATCAATGCCTGCAAATATGTTAGTCTTCCTTTTCCGCAAGAGCCTGTAATGTTAATAATTGTTTGTCGTATTCGTCTTGTAAACTTCCTTCTAACATTCTTTTTTCTAATGCCGGCCTACTAGTACCGCCATTTAAATATTTTTCTATCATTAGTGTTGCAATGGGCCCTGCCCAACGCGAGCCCCAATATCCGTTTTCTATGTATACGGCGATGGCAATTTTAGGATTGTCTTTAGGGGCAAAAGCAATAAAAACCGAATGGTCTGTAAACTGTACTCTTTTACCATTGACACTGGCAAAATTTTCAGCGGTACCGGTTTTTCCGCAAATTTCAAGGCCTTTTACTCTTGAATATACCGCAGTACCTTTTTCAAAAACATCGAACATACCTTGTACTATGGGTTCAAAATATTCGGGTTTGATAGTAGTGTGTTTTTTCGTTGTAAACGCTTCAATATGAATGGGTTCATTATTAATTTTTTTAATAATATGAGGAGTGTAATAAAAACCTCTGTTGGCCACAATGGCAGTCATATTTGCCAATTGTATCGGGGTTACTAAAATTTCACCTTGGCCAATGGCATTTGAAATGGTTGTTGAAGCACGCCATCCACCATTTGGATAATAGCGGTTGTAAAAATCGGCATCGGGTACCAAGCCTTTTTTTCCGGTAGGCAAGTCATAACCCAAAAAAT
Organism: Flavobacteriia bacterium; assembly: GCA_011330545.1. Taxonomy (GTDB): domain Bacteria; phylum Bacteroidota; class Bacteroidia; order Flavobacteriales; family Flavobacteriaceae; genus Aureibaculum. Next base: position 385 of record DRQI01000106.1, on the reverse strand, counting down.
TACCCAAGCCAAAACTTCTAACGTGTTTACTCCAAGTATCCATACCTTCAGAAGGGGTTGGGTATTTTTCAATAATCCTTTTGTACACATTGGCAAAATAGGTATTACACGATTCGTAAATGCCTCTGTTTAAATTATTGGCAGTGCCATAATGGCAATGACATTTCATAAATGCATTTTTTCCCCTGCCGTATCGGAAACCTCCATAGCAGTAAAAAGTAGTTTCTGGAAAAATAACACGCTCTTGTAATCCGATAAGGGCATTGATAATTTTAAAAGGAGAACCGGGCGGATATTGTGATAAAAGCCCCCTGTCAACCAATGGCATGTTAACTTCATCATTGTATAATTTGGTAAAATTTTTAGAACGTTCTCTGCCAACCAT
>DRQI01000105.1 GCA_011330545.1 Flavobacteriia bacterium | reverse complement strand
CCTCCGGCCTAAGGCTTTTTGCGACAACATTGTTAACGGATTTGCCAAAAACGTTGCCGCACCGGGCTTATCGGTAAAATATACCCATGCGTGTTCTTGCCCATTACAAAAATTGACAGTTATTAAAAATAGTAGTATGGATATATATTTTTTCATTTATTAGTAATGCACCTTATTACATTATTCTGGTTTCCGGATTAGGGAAAAAGGACTTACAAAAAAATCAGGCCTTTCAATATTTTCATTGAAAAAATCTATCAATTCGGCTTGCGAATTGAAATCGTGTTTTTTTAGTTTCTCATTTACTTCAAAAAACTGTACGGTGTCATTTTTTATGTCAAATCCGTAAAAAATATTCACTTCTTCTCCTTCATATTCTGAGACTATATTTAAAATATGGTGCCCTTTTATAGTAGTTGAATACCCAATTTGTCCTCCTTCCTTATCATATATTTTATATCTTTTTTCTCCTAAGGTTTCGATAAAAATTGTATCTGCCGGTTTATCCATACTCAACCAAACCCCTATCAAATCTTGATTGGCCTTCTCGTTGCTTGGCAATCCGAATTTAGATTCTAATGCACAACCGAAAATCAGAATCATAATGACTAAACTTACAATTATCTTTTTCATTTTATTGATTTTAATAGTATTTTCTTTTATTGCCATTCTATTAAGGTTTTGCAAACCTTAAAGGTGATTTAATTTAAGAAATAACTCCCGAACCCAACAGTTCATCGCCAACATACCACGCTACAAATTGTCCTTCGGTTATGGCCGATTGGTCATTTTCAAACTCTACATACAAACCGTCTTCTACTTTAAAAAGGGTAGCGTTTTCTAAGGCTTGGCGATATCTAATACGGGCTTGTACTTTCATACTTTCTCCGTCTTTGAGTGTTAAGTCTTTACGAATCCAATGAATCTCTTCATTCTGTACCAGTAATACATTTCTGTACAAGCCCCGATGGTTTTTTCCTTCGCCGGTATAAATAATATTATGCACTACATCGGTATCAATCACAAAAAGTGGTTCTACGGTACCACCTACGGCAAGTCCTTTTCGTTGTCCTTTGGTAAAATAATGTGCTCCTTGGTGTTTGCCCACTACTTTTCCGTCTTCGGCATGATATTCATACTTTAGTGCCTTAAATGCCAATTCGTCTTCTTTGGCTGAAAATGTTTTTTGAGGCCTGTTATAAACGGCTGCGTCCTTGGCAATTTGTATAATATCGCCTTCTTTGGGTTGTAATTTTTGTTGTAAAAATTCCGGTAAACGAACCTTCCCTATAAAACATAAGCCTTGTGAATCTTTCTTTTCGGCAGTTACCAACGCTAAGTCCATGGCTATTTTCCTGACTTCGGGTTTGGTCAATTCGCCAATCGGAAATAAAGAAGTAGCCAATTGCTCTTGCGACAACTGGCATAAAAAATACGATTGGTCTTTATTGCCGTCAATTCCTGCCAATAGGCGATAGATTTTCTCACCGTCTTTTTCCAATACATCTTTTCTGCAATAATGTCCGGTAGCCACAAAATCGGCTCCCAATTCTAGTGCTATCTTTAAAAATACATCAAATTTAATCTCTCTGTTGCAGAGTACATCCGGATTGGGTGTCCGCCCCATTTCATATTCGCGAAACATATAGTTGACGATACGCTCTTTATATTGCTCACTTAAGTCGACCACTTGAAACGGAATTCCTAATTTTTCGGCAACCAACATGGCATCATTACTGTCTTCTAACCAAGGGCATTCATTAGAGATAATTACTGAATCGTCATGCCAATTTTTCATAAATAAGCCTATCACCTCATAGCCTTGCTCTTTTAATAAATAAGCAGCAACGCTTGAATCTACTCCTCCCGAAAGGCCTACCACAACTCGCTTCACTTTTTTCACAAGAATAAATATATATTGATTAACTGCCTTATATTAATATAACAAAAAGAACAACGCAAAGGCAAATAAATAGTTATCTATTCATCTCCTTTGTCGGGCTCCTATCTTTTTATGCAAATCCCTCAATGAGGGTTTCATTGTTTAGTTTACAAAGATAGCAAACCCTTACAAACTTATCGTAGAATTCATACTACCTATTTTTAATGGCAACCCTATTGCAAGCTGTTACAGAAATAACTAATATTGTATCATCAAATTCATTCGATGAAAAAACTGCTCAAACAAATTGCTCAATTAGAAAAAATCGCTGCTGAGTTAGAACCCGATGCTGCCGAAAGAAAAGCCTACAACACACAGTTGCATGATTATACAGAGGCTTTTATCACTACATTAAAAGAGCGGCCTGCTTACACCAAGGGCGATGCCAATGCCCAAAAATTAGCTGTTAAAAAAACAACACAACCTTTTTCTAAATTATTAGAAACATATACTAAAGAAGTGGTTGAAAAAGGGATTGTAGCTTCTTCGGGTGGGCATGTAGGTTATATTCCCGGAGGTGGTATTTTTACCTCGGCACTGGCCGATTATATTGTTGATATCACCAATGAATATGCGGGAATTCACTATGGGTCGCCAGGGGCTGTGACCTTAGAAAATGAACTTGTCAATTGGTTAAAATCATTATTCAAGTTTCCTGAAAATGCTGTTGGCAACTTAGCATCGGGAGGTTCTATTGCCAATTTAACGGCTTTGACGGCTGCCCGTGACAAACATCAAATTAAAAACGAAAAAATAACCAAAAGCGTGGTGTATTTGAGTCCGCAAGTACATCATTGCATCCATAAAGCCCTTCGGATTATCGGATTGGAAGACGTTATTGTAAGGCACGTTGACTTAGACAAACATCACAAAATAGATACCGAAAAGTTAGAACATTTGATAAAAACCGACCTCAACTCAGGACTGAATCCGTTTTTAATCGTTGCCTCTTCGGGAACTACCGATACGGGAGCTGTTGACCCCTTAGATACCTTAGGAGACATTAGTAAAAAATACAACTTATGGTTGCATATTGACGGGGCGTATGGCGGATTTTTTATTTTGGTAGACAGTAAAAAAGAACTATTCAAAGGCATTGAAAAAGCTGATTCTTTGGTAATCGACCCTCATAAAAGTTTGTTTTTGCCTTACGGATTGGGTGCCGTACTCATCAAAGACAAAAGTGCCGTATACCACTCTAACCATTATTTTGCCAATTATATGCAAGATGCTTTTAACGAGGCTATTGTGAATCCGGCCGACGTTTCTCCCGAATTGACAAAACACTTTCGGGGCTTGCGTTTATGGCTGCCACTACAGTTACATGGCATAGCGCCTTTTAAAGCTGCCCTAGAAGAAAAATTATTGCTAACTACTTATTTTAGGAAGCTACTGACAGCATCAGGGTTTGAAATAGGGCCGAAACCCGATTTATCGGTAAGTTACTTTTGGTATCCGTCACAATCCATTAACCAAAATACGTTTAATAAAAAATTACTGGAATATATACATGATGACGGCACGGTATTTTTAAGTTCAACGGTCTTAGATGATAAATTTGTCATCCGTATCGCCATTTTATCTTTTCGAACCAAAAAAGAAACCATAGACAAAGCTATGATTATGATAAATAAGTGTTTGCTACAAGCTAAGGATTATTTTAATAAATAGAGTTCTATTGTTCTTTGATACGTTTTCGCTTTTTACTGGGCTGTTCTGTACTTACCAACTCTCCATCCACATAATTCTCCCAAGTACCAACTCTAATGTCTTCCCAAAAAACACCCTTAGTGGTTAACTTGCCGGTTTTTCTATTATAATATACTGCTTTTCCGTTGAGCTTTCCGTTTTTGTAATTAAAATGTTGGTATAAATAGCCTTTGATAGAATACTTTTTATAAACACTGTCTAGCAAACCGTTTTTATAATAAGCAATTTCTGTGGGTTTGCCCGATTTATAAAATGTTTTATACTCTCCGTTCAATTTGCCGTCTACATAATTTTCTTCAGACATGACGGTTTTTCCGTCTTCGTGAAAATACAACCACTTTCCAATCCGCTTTTTGCCTTGCATTTTACCCTTACTTTGCAATATGCCTTCTTCCGAATAAAAACTAACATCTGCAATGTCGCTATCTTGACTATATTCTTTAATCACCACAGGGAAGTCAGAACTCGCTGCAGAGTAATATTTAAAAGTTCCTATTTCTTTGCCGTGATTAAACTTTCCTTGGTATCGAATACGCTTATTGGTATAGTACTTTCGCCATACGCCATGCCGTTTTCCGTTGCTATCAAATTGATTTATTTCAGCTTGGGCAAATGTAAATTGATAGCTTATAAAAGCGATACAAAAAAACAGGAAGGTGACTTTTAATTTTTTCATTATAATCAATAACTCTTTTGTGTTGTTGCTATACAAATACTATTCCATTAATTCTGTACAGTACTATGAGAACGTCAAAATTTCTCAGAAATTATATATCATTTTTTTTCTATAAACCAATTCTTACGGCTTTTCGCAAAAATAATACCGAGAGGAATATAATATTTTACTAAAATTTAAGTTTAAATATATCCGAGTTGCTATGTATAACCCTAAAAGAAGAAAAGACGTACGATGAAAGAAGTAAATGAAATAACCAAATTTTCCCTGTTAAAGGATTTGAATGCCATTCAAGACGCAGGTAGAGAAAGCAGAATTAAAGTCACAAAAAAAGTATTGAAAGATGAAACGCTTTTTCAACCACTTCTCGAAATTGCCTTTGAACACCAAAATGACCTTTCTATAAAGGCCATTTGGATATTAGAATTGGTATGTGAAAAACGCCTTGACTGGCTGGCTTTTAATTTGAATTATTTTATCGAGAACCTTCCTAAGGTTATAAATGATGAAAGCGCCATTAGGTCAATGGCTAAAATCTGTAATTTGGTAGCGCAAGATTGTAATTCGAAATTTGAATCGCCTGTAAAACTTACCATTACCCAAAATCATATTTCACAAATGATAGAAACGTGTTTTGATTGGTTGTTAAGTGATTTTAAAGTGGCTACCAAAGCCCATGCCATGGAAACCTTATATTATTTAGGCATCAAAACAGAATGGATTCACTATGAATTGAAAATGATTATCGAAAAAAATCTTCCTCATGAAAGCCCCGGTTATGCATCAAGGGCAAAAAAGATTTTAGAATCGATGTCTAAAAACACGGCTGCTTAGAAAACCCTTGGTTTACTTTTCTGTTAGTATGAATTCGTTTATTTTTACGGTCTCAATCATAAAAATACATGGATTTAAACAGCCTGAATGCTATTTCGCCTATCGATGGCCGTTATAGGAATAAAACCGAAGCGTTGGCAACTTACTTTTCTGAAGAAGCCCTTATCAACTACCGCGTAAAAGTAGAAATTGAATATTTTATTGCTTTGTGCGAATTGCCATTGCCACAACTCTCTCATTTCGATAAAAATAATTATGAAGGGCTTCGAAAGATGTATACTGATTTTTCTGAATTTGATGCCCAAAAAATAAAAGCTATTGAAAAAATAACCAACCATGATGTAAAAGCGGTTGAGTATTTTATCAAAGAACAATTTGATACGCTCGGATTATCATCGTTTAAAGAATTTATTCATTTCGGACTCACCTCACAAGATATTAACAATACGGCATTGCCATTATCTATCAACGATGCTTTTGATGCTGTTTATTATCCGGAAATAAGCCGTTTGCTGGAAAAATTAAGGGCATTATCTGAAGAATGGGCAACAGTACCAATGCTAGCCAGAACGCACGGACAACCGGCTTCACCAACCCGTTTGGGCAAAGAATTATCTGTTTTTGTTGAACGTATTGAGCAACAAATCAATTCGTTACAACAAATACCCTACGCTGCTAAATTTGGTGGTGCTACCGGAAATTTCAATGCCCACAACGTGGCATATCCGAATATCGATTGGAAAGCGTTCGGTACCCGATTCGTCGAAAAAACCTTGGGCTTGCACCACTCTTTTCCTACGACTCAAATTGAACATTACGACCATCTGGCGGCTATTTTTGATGCCTTAAAACGTATCAATACTATTTTGATAGATTTAGACCGGGATATCTGGGCATATATTTCGATGAACTATTTTAAACAACAAATTAAAAAAGGCGAAGTAGGCTCATCGGCAATGCCGCATAAAGTAAACCCGATAGATTTTGAAAATTCTGAGGGCAATTTAGGATTGGCCAATGCTATTTTCGAACATTTGGCGGCAAAACTACCCATTTCACGATTACAACGCGACCTTACCGATTCTACGGTATTGCGAAACGTAGGCGTACCATTGGCACATACCCTAATCGGTTTTTCTTCTACTTTAAAAGGATTGCACAAATTACTGCTCAACCGAGAAAAAATTGAACAAGATCTAGAAGACAATTGGGCGGTAGTGGCCGAAGCTGTACAAACCATTTTACGCCGCGAAAATTATCCAAACCCGTATGAAGCCCTTAAAGGATTGACGCGTACCAATGCAGTAATCAACCGGAAAACCATGGCCGATTTTATTGATGGCCTACAGGTTTCTGAGACTATTAAAAAAGAATTAAAAGCCATTACCCCTGCTAACTTTACCGGAATCTAATGAAATATATTTTCTTCATCGTTGCATTACTTGCCTTTACCTCTTGTAAAAAGAATACCGTGGCTATTACAAAATTTAAAACGGGTACTTTTAAAACATTGCTAAAAGATACTGATATTACTTCATTGGCAGTTAGAAATGACTCTGTCCAAATAGAAACTTATAACAATGTCAAAGATACTTTTGCCATTGAATGGAAATCAAATTTTGAATACACCCTTTTAAAAGTCAATCCTAAAAATGCTTTAGACAGCACGCCCTTTTACGTAAAAATAACGGGGTTTAAAGAAAATTCATATACGTTTATCGCTCATTACAAAGGCTCCAACTTCAAACAAAAAGGCGAAGCCATAAAAATAAAATAGCCCTAAATTATTGTTAAAAAAAACTATAATCGGCCTTTATTTCCTAAATCTGATGCAAATTGTCTATCTTCGCGTTTATGAAAAATAAGGTGTTACATCGTATTCTTTCTATACTGTTTGCCATCATTTTGCTATTTCCTTTTGCAGTGCAAACGGCACATGCGCTAGAGAGCCATCCTCATAAAATATGCTTGGCAAAACACGAAAAACATTTCCATCTACAAAAAACCAATTGTCAGGTATTTCATAAAAATATCGAACACAATGCCATTGATTTTGGTATTTCTACCGAATTGATATCTTATGATATCCACGCCATTCCATTTGCTAACATATCCCAAAAAGAATATCAACTTCATTTATTTTACAAAGCATCCCGGGCACCACCATATTTTATTATTTAACTGATTATCAATAGTATAAATAATAAAATACCCATTTATGAAATTATTTCTTACCATCCTATGTATAGGATTTACTACCATTACTTACTCTCAACATATACTTACCGGAAAGGTAACCGATACAAATAATGAGCCTTTACTCGGCGTAGAGGTATTTGCTCCGAAATTACACAAAGGAACTACCACCGATATTGATGGCAATTACCAACTGAAAAACTTACCAAGTGGTACAATTACCGTTATCTTTAGTTATGTAGGCTTTGAATCTCAATCGAAAACCACAGTATTAAACACCCAAGAAACTACTCTGAATATCGCTTTGCAAGAATCGGTTTTTACGATGGATGAAGTCATTGTATCTACCCCTTTTAACAAACTGCAAAGCGAAAATGTGATGAAAGTTGAACACAAAAGCATTGCCCAATTGCAACGCCAAGGAGCCCCTACTTTAATAGAAGGATTGACGAGTATTGCGGGCGTTTCTCAAGTATCGACCGGAGTGAGTATTGGCAAACCCGTTATTAGGGGATTGACCGGCAACAGGGTATTGGTTTACACCCAAGGCGTACGATTAGAAAACCAACAATTTGGCGATGAACACGGCTTGGGGCTTAATGATGCCGGTGTTGCCAGTGTAGAAGTCATTAAAGGGCCCGCTTCGTTACTCTATGGCTCTGATGCCTTAGGTGGCGTATTGTATTTTAATCCCGAAAGATTTGCCAATAGCCATACTACCGAATCAGGATTCAGCCAAAAATATTTTAGCAATACCCAAGGTTCAAATTCATCGTTTCATATCAAAACCTCTGCCGAAAAGTTTAAATTTCTGGCGAGAATGACCTACGATTCTCATATTGATTATAAAATCCCCAATGGCCTTCGTATTTCGAATACACGCTTTAAAGAATACGATATAAAAACCGGGTTTCAATACGGTAACGAGCACTTTTTAAGTACCTTACGCTATAATTATAATTTACTAGACTTAGGTATTAACGAAGGTGATATTTCTGAACAGGTAACACATAGAAATCCCGATTTTCCAAAACAGCGTGTGCATAACCATATTATAAGCCTTCACAATCATATTTTCTTTAAAAATGCCAGTTTAGATGCCGATATCGGTTATTTATTCAATGACCGCAGTGAATTTGAAGACAGCAACAAGGCTTCGTTACGCATGTTATTAAATACATTGAATTATACGGTAAAATACAATTGGCCGAAATTAGGTGGCGTAGAAGTAATTACCGGTTTACAAGGCATGCACCAAACTAATAAAAATAAAGCCGAATCGATTTTGATACCGGATGCTACGACGGATGATATCGGTGCTTTTACTACGGCTAACTATCAATGGAAAAATAATACGGTACAAGGCGGACTCCGCTTTGATAATAGGACTATCAACACGCAACAGCAGGGAATTCAGGGAAATATCGGTTTTATAAATGCTATTGACCAATCATTTTCGAGTTTTAATGCTTCGGCAGGTTATAAAAACGACCTCTCTGAAAAAACGGTAGTACGTATCAATGTTGCTAGCGGATTTAGGGCTCCTAATTTAGCAGAATTAACTTCCAACGGTGTACACGAAGGTACCAACCGTTTTGAGATTGGCAATGCCGGTTTAAAAAATGAGCAAAACTTTCAAGCCGACGTGGCGCTAGAATATAAAAATAAGCATATAGAATTTTTTGT
>DRQI01000104.1 GCA_011330545.1 Flavobacteriia bacterium | reverse complement strand
GCACAACACAAAAGGGTTGAAAATGATGTGAACAATGATACTATACTCACCGTATTTGTTTTAAAGGTACTCATTTTATTTTGGTTTTTACACTGTATCCTTTGTCTTCAATAACTTTTTTAATTTCAGAAACGGTTACCTTATTTTTATCGTATTCAATAGTTGAAGTTCCCTCAGTATGTGAGGTTTCCACACGTAAGATACCTCCTATTTTTTTTACGGAATGATTGATACTTTCTTCGCAGCCGGCACAAGTCATTCCTTTAATGTGTAGTTTGACCGATTTAAAATTGGAAGCATCTGCTAAAACCATCTGTGGATTTGTGTGCGAATAAAACAATGTTGGGTAATATGAAAGCAAACTCATCAATAGAATAAAAGACGCTACCAGCCACACATAGAGCTTTGATTTTATAAAACCCTTTTTCTCATGGCTGCAATTTTCACATTTCTCCTTAGGAATGGGCTTGTAGGCTTGATAAAAAGCCACTGCTAATGATAATAAAGCCACTGCCAGTAAATAAGGCCTAAAAACGGTAAGCCATGAAAAGTATGCCGTACTGCCACTAATACCCGCAATGCCGGTAAGTACCAAAGGGCCCCAACAACAGAGTTTTAATGAAAATGCCGACAACACGGCCATAGGTATTGATGCTTTTTTTGGTGCTAAAAATTTTGCCATTGTTTATGCGTTTCCAATACCTGCATTTATTAAATCGTCTTTGGTGATTTCTATATTTTTGCAACAATCTAATAGCTGACCGTTAACAGCAATGGCAGGAAGCCTTTTGACTCCATATGCTTTCATTTTTGTTAGGCAGATTTTACGCTCGCCTTGCTCGGCAAAATTGTGGATTGTAATTTCACAATTTTCACAGGCCGTTTCTTTTACTAACTGTACAACGGGTTCACAAACAGGACACCCGGCTGTAAATATTTCTACTTGTCTTTTCATAAAGTATATTTTAAATCAATTATGAAACAAATGTAGTATGGGCTATGAGGGGGTCTGCAAACTTTTTTACATTTTTTTTTCGTTGTACTCTTTTAACCTGTTTTCGATAGCTTGGATTTCTTTTAATTTTTCGGTTAAATCGGAAAGTTCTAAGTTAGGGAATTCTTGTTTTAAATATTCTATTTTGTCTTCACTGCCACAATTGCCGGGGCATGAATCAACGGCTTTGACTATCCCAATGGCCAAGGCTTTTCGATACACCTCATCTAACAACAAATGATGCGCCTTTTGAATGCCTTTATCTATAGATTTGAATTGTATATTAATTTGTTCGGGATCTTTGCCTTCATCTAACATTTTTACAATGCCGTTGATTTGCCCACTTAAGGTTTTGAGCCTTGTTTTAATATCTAAAATTAAATCGGAAGGTAATTTATGTGATTCTTTTTTCATCTGTTTATATTTTATTTATTTTTAATTGTCAGATGGAATTATTCACATCTAATTTATTTATTTTTCAATTGAGTTCATGAATCTTTGATTTCGCCAAGAATCATTTTGGTTGGTATCAACTCAATTGTTATGGCTCATTTCATACTTATTATTTATAGCTCAACATTCAATTTATTGATAGTTACTTTATTTTTTAATAAGAAAAGGGACTTTTTAATGTCCAATACAGCAACCATCGCGCCCCATTATCCCCAAATTATTAGTAATTCCCTTTAACCGATTGGTATAAAATTCGGTATCTTTTTTGTAAAGGTTTATACAGTGAGGGCAATGACAAAAGTATATCTCCTGCCCATCAATATTTTGTTTTGTTGCGAATGTGCGGGGCTTTTCGGCTAAGCACGTTGGGCATACAACCAAATCTTTTGTTTCTGCAAGATACTTTTTAGGATTGCTTACAAACAAATTAACACAACCATCACAGCAAAAATAAAGTTTATTTCCATTATAATATGTGGTGCTAGCTTTATCTTTACTAATCCCTAATCGTACCAAAGAACATCCGCAAGTAGCACAAATAATCGTTTTCATCTGTTTATATTTTATTTTTTGGCGGTAACACATGTTATTCACCATGAATCATTTTCTTGGGTGAAACACTTTTTAGTATTTTTTTACTATTTAACTGGCACAACAACTCAGTTTTGAAACATCTTTTCCAAAGGTAATTGCCGCTAATTTAATCCCTTCGCCTAATGTTAAATACGGATAAAAACTTTCGGCCAAATCTTTTACTGCAATTCTGAATTTAATAGCCATACTTAATTGCTGAATGAGTTCGCCGCCTTCCGGGGCAATCACTCTTGCCCCTATTAATTTATCGGTTTCTGTGTTACGAATTAGTTTTATAAAACCTCTCGTGTCTTGTGCTGCTAAAGCCCTAGGTACATGATTCAGATCTAAGGTACTCACTTCAAAGGAAATACCTTGCGCCTCTGCTTGCACTTCATCGATTCCGGCACCTGCTATTTGCGGGTCTGTAAATACCACCCATGGCAGTGAGGCGTAGTCAACAGACTTATTATCTCCTGTAAATGCATTGGTTGCTGCTGTATTTCCTTCGGCAGCAGCCGTATAAACGAAAGCCGGGGTATTGGTTACATCACCTGCTGCATAGATATGTGAGCAATTTGTTTCCATTTTATCATTAACAATGATATGGCCTCTTTCTGTTAATTTTAAATCGATGTTCTCTAACCTCAATTTAGAGGTATTTGGTTTTGTTCCTGTTGCAACGACAATATATCCTTTTTCAACTAATTGCGTGGTAGAACCGTCAGGACAGTTACAATGGATAATGGTATCTGAACCTGATTTTTCAAATTTAAAGGCTCTATAATTAGGAAGT
>DRQI01000103.1 GCA_011330545.1 Flavobacteriia bacterium | reverse complement strand
CCAAAACTAATGCCGGCAACTCCCAACATAAACAATACTGTAAATTTATACATAGGCAGATTGATTAGTACAGTAAAAATATTAATTTTTTACAAACGATACTAAAGTTGGCCGTCAAAGAGCTGCTTACGAAGCGATATTGATTTTTATCGCTTTAAAGCTCAGTGTATTAAGCATTAAAAAGCGGCCGGTTGCCCATCATTTCATTTACTTGTTTTGCAACGGTTTTTAAAATCGATTCATTTTCAAAGTTGTTAATCACCTTGTCAATCATTGCAACGATGGCTTCCATATCTTCTTCTTGTAATCCTCGTGTAGTAATGGCGGCAGTTCCTACTCGAATTCCTGAAGTTACAAATGGCGATTTATCATCAAAAGGCACCATATTTTTATTTACGGTAATATCGGCTTTTACCAAGGCATTTTCGGCTTCTTTTCCGGTTATGTTTTTATTGCGTAAATCGATTAACATCATGTGGTTGTCAGTACCTCCTGAAATAATATGGTAACCTCTATCTACAAAGGCTTTCGCCATAGCTGCGGCATTCTTTTTTATTTGCAATTGATAATATAAAAAATCATCTGTCAAAGCCTCTCCGAAAGCAACAGCTTTAGCAGCGATGATATGCTCTAAGGGGCCACCTTGATTTCCGGGAAAAACAGCACTGTTTAAAATAGCTGACATCATTTTTGGTTTTCCGCTTTTTAGGGTAAGTCCCCAAGGATTTTCAAAATCTTCACCCATTAATATCATTCCCCCTCTCGGGCCACGCAAGGTTTTATGTGTGGTGGTAGTCACTACATGGCAATGCGGTATCGGGTCATTTAAAATGCCTTTGGCTATCAAACCGGCAGGATGTGAAATATCTGCTACCAATAAGGCACCAACACTATCTGCAATTTCTCGAAATCTTTTAAAATCAATATCTCTTGAATAGGCTGAAGCCCCGGCAATGATAACTTTTGGCTGTTCGTTAACGGCGGTTTCTTGAATGGCATCATAATTTAACACTCCGGTTTCTCTTTCAACGCCATAGAAAGAGGTTTTATATAAGGTTCCTGAAAAATTTACCGGAGAACCGTGTGTGAGGTGTCCGCCGTGTGATAAATCAAATCCTAATATTTTCTCTCCGGGATTTAACAATGCAAAAAAGACGGCCGAATTAGCTTGTGAGCCCGAATGTGGCTGCACGTTGACATAAGAGGCTCCAAAAAGTGCTTTGGCACGGTCAATAGCCAATTGCTCTACTTTATCAACAACTTCACAACCACCGTAATAACGTTTGTTAGGATAACCTTCGGCATATTTATTGGTCAATACCGAACCGGCAGCTTCTAATACTTGATTGCTTACAAAATTCTCTGAAGCTATTAATTCCAGCCCGTTTTGTTGCCTTTCTTTTTCATCTTGAATCAGGTCAAAAATTTCTTGATCGCGTTGCATTATTAAATTATCTTTAAGTTTTGTTAAATTGAAGTCAAAAATACTAATTTCATTTTGCAAATGACTAGAAACTTCTATATTTGACTAAAAAATAATTAACAATATAAAAATGAAAATTACAGCTAACGATCCTACTAGAAAAACTTGGATAGAAGTTACTAAGGACTCTGACTTTCCTATACAAAATATTCCTTTCGGTGTTTTTTTAACACGCGATGATATTATTACCATCGGTACCAGAATTGGTGACTTTGCCATTGACTTAGGGGCACTACACCAATTGGGCTATTTTGCCGATATACCGCTTACTGATGATATCTTTTTACAGGATACCTTGAATGACTTTATCGCTGACGGACGAAAAACCTGGCGGTTGGTACGAAATAAGATTGCAGAGCTATTTGATAAAAATAATGCCCTACTAAGGGATAATACCGAGCACAGGGAACGTGTGATTTTCGCTATGGAAGAAGTAGAAATGCAACTACCGGTAGATATTGGCGATTATACCGATTTCTATGCCAGCAAAGAACACGCTACCAATGTAGGAAGTATTTTTAGAGACCCGAAAAATGCATTACTGCCCAACTGGGTACACATTCCTATTGGATATCACGGGCGCAGCTCTTCTATTATCCCTTCGGGGACTCCGATAAGAAGGCCTAACGGGCAGACCAAACCTGCCGATGCGAATACGCCAATTTTCGGGCCGACAAAGTTATTGGATTTTGAATTAGAGATGGCATTTATTACCACAGATGTTAATAAATTAGGAAAACCCATTGCTATTGAAGAAGCTACAGAGTACATTTTCGGATTGGTACTGTTTAATGATTGGAGTGCCCGCGATATTCAAGGCTGGGAATACATTCCGCTAGGGCCCTTTTTAGGAAAGAATTTTGCTTCTACCATTTCTCCTTGGATTGTCACCCTAGATGCTTTAAAACCATTTAAGGTAAAAAGCCCGAAACAAAACCCGAAACCGTTGCCTTATTTAAAGCAACATGGCAAAAAGAGTTATGATATCCATTTACATGCCTATATACAACCTGAAAACGGTGAAGAAACCTTGGTGAGCAATTCTAATTTTAAATATATGTATTGGACTATGGTACAGCAACTTACACATCATACCAGTAATGGCTGTAATGTTAGGGCCGGAGATATGATGGGCAGCGGCACTATTTCGGGCCCTACCCCCGATAGTTACGGCTCGATGTTAGAATTGACATGGCGCGGGCAACACCCTATCAAATTAAGCGATGGTACCGAGCGTAAATTTATTCAAGATAACGATACGGTCATACTCCGTGGTTTTTGTGAAAACGAACATGTGCGTATTGGTTTTGGCGATTGTAGCGGGAAAGTACTGCCGGCTTATGAGAAATAGTAGGTAAGAAGTTGTACCTGCATGTAAAAAAACTCATTTAATTTTTTCTATTGGCTAAAAAATTACCCCATTGTGGCTAGTTTTCGTTTCAATCTTAAAAGTTTAAATGAGTTCATAGTATAAAATTGTAACTTTGTAGTTATCATTAATCAACATACCAACTATGAAGTATCTAACTATTAGCGTTTTATTACTAACGCTTCTTTCTTGTGGCAGTACACAAAAAGTAACCAACCAACTACAAACAGGCAATTATATTGAGGCTTTTAACACCTCTGTTGCCCAACTGAAAAAAGGCAAAACTAAAAAATCGAATCAAAAGCAACTTCCCTTATTGCAAGAAGCCTATACCAAGGCGGCAGATGCCGATATGCAACGTATCAAGTCACTCCAAAAAGAAAATTCGCCTGAGAACCTAAAAAAAATCTATGGTATTTATTTGAACCTCGATATAAGGCAAGATGAAGTACGGGCTTTGCAGCCGTTGTATTATGAAGGGAAAGAAATGGTATTTAACTTTAAGGATTATACCAAAGATATTGCCAATGCCAAAGAGCAATACTCTAAATCGCTCTATACCGATGCCATGGCGAATTTAAAAGGCGGCCAATTGGAAGCCAGAAAAGCCTATACCTTATTAGAAGATTTGCTTTATATAAACCCTAATTATAAAACTAATTTAGATGACTTGTTACAACAAGCTAAAAATAAAGGAAGTAGCTTTGTATATGTAACCCTCGCCAATAAGGTGAAAACTATTTCTAAAGATAGTATTAAAGATGTTACTCGCATCAATTCTGCCAATTTTAATAATCCTTGGGTGTTGTACCATACTAAGAAAGACCATAAGATACGATATGATTATCAGGTGGATATTACTTTTGACAAGCTCACTTTTATTCCTGAAAAAACCCAACAGCAAACCGTACCACAAGAGGCCAAGGTACAAGACGGCTGGAAATATCAATTGGATGCCAATGGCAATGTGATGAAAGACGACAAAGGCAATGATATCAAAGTGCCAAAATATACGGTGGTACGTGCCGAAGTTGCTTTATACCAACAAAATAAATCGTCAAAATTAGAAGGTACGGTGACTATCAAAGATGTAAAAAAGAAAACTACCTTGTCTACCCAACCGATTGTTGGGGAAGCTAAATTTCAGAATACGTATGGCAAGTACCGAGGCGACCAACGTGCCATCGACCAAAAATACTATAAGGCATTACAATCTAAAGCGGTGCCCTATCCTAAAGATTATGAGTTTGTAAAATATTCTATTAGCAATTTTAAGCAAAAGGTGACGGCTTTATTGAGCCAGCAGCAGTTTTAGCTTTATAGCGTTGAATTGAT
>DRQI01000102.1 GCA_011330545.1 Flavobacteriia bacterium | reverse complement strand
CTTTTACACAACCGGCAGACGTACTTATCGGCCAAGAAGATTTTGATGCATCAGGCCAAAATCAATTCAGGCTCTCTCCCGAAGCAAATACACTTAATTGGACGTATGACACCTGTTTTTACAAAGACGGAATTTTAGTAAATGACACCGGAAATAGCCGTATTTTAGGCTTTGAAAAACTTCCGATAACAAATAATAAAAAAGCAGATTTCCTTATCGGAAGACCAAATTTTAACACCGGTAGCGAATACAAAGAAAATATGATAGGTACACAAAGTGCTATCTATTGGCCATTTTCAATTACCACTCACAAAGACACATTGTTTATAGCAGATACCGGAAACCACCGATTGGTAATTTGTAACTTAAAAACTTGAATAGAGCCAATACAATCCTATCACAATGGCAAACAAACCACCGGCAAACCTGATGCCTTTAAAAAATACCGAATTGTGTTCTTGTTTAGTATAAGTAGCAATTTTGCCGAGTAATAGGGCATAGGCAGTCATGGCAATAACGGTACCGATGGCAAAACCGGCTACGTATTGAACCCCGCCAGAGCTGTTTTTAAAACTCAAGGCCGGCAGCAGTAATAAAAAATGTGACACACCTGCCAATCCGTGTAAAAAACCAATCCCTAAAGAAGACAACAAATTTTGTTTGATGGCCTTTTGATGTGTGTGTTGGTGTGCGTCATTATGGTGGTGTTCGTGCTTGTGGATATGCACATACGGCTCTTTGTCAGCATGTATATGCGGATGCTGGTGTGTGGCACTTTCGTGGAATATTCTGTAAAAAGCCCAAATACCAACGCCAATTAAGACAATGGCAACCAATTGTTCACTATGGTTAGAAATACTTTCAACAGGAATATATTCTTTGAATATTAAAAATAAAACGCCAATCAATAACATTCCTAAAAGATGGCCTAATCCCCACATAAAACCCACTTTCCAAGCCTTTTTTTTTGATTCTACTACCAAAGGGGTAACGGCAGCTAAGTGATCGGGCCCTGAAATAACGTGTAGCATAGAGGCGAGGGTACCGGCTAATAACGGAAAATGTATCATATAGGTTTAGGCTTGTAAATAAGTTTGCCAATTTCAAAAATAGTAAAAACTGCTTAGAGAACACATTAAAATTTAGATTCTATGTCAAAAGTAATGGGTTAAATTTATAATATCAATTTTCAAAACACAAAATCTAGATAACTATCGCGATTGGTTTTTTGAATATTTTATTTTCATACCCACTCAAATCAACATAGAGCCAATTTTTATTAAGAAATTCCATGAGTTGACAGGCCTACTTTTTTTAAAAACAGGAAAACCCCCCTGTTAAAAAGGGGAAAAACCCCCTAGGGTACATTAATAGTTGTTTTGTAATTTTATATAGCCAATTTGTAAATTTCAAAATTAGTCAATAAAAAAAACTGAAAATTATCGAGGTATTAAATGTTTTAGCTCGCAAGTTGATGATTTAATAAGGTGTTAGTAAAACATTTGGGCATAAAAAAACCTCCTGATTATGGACAAGAGGCAACCCAAATGTTTTCACAACGGAATAATCCTTATTGTGAATTGCTTTCAGTTTTGTAAAGATACAAAAATTATTAAAATGGAAAATGTGGAAAACCGTAATTAATATTATAAAAAATAAATAACTTTTGCTTTTAAAATAATTATTTATGAAACGAATTTTAGGATTGGATTTAGGGACAACAAGTATAGGCTTCGCATATATAAAAGAGGCAGAAAATGAGAGAGGACAGTCATCGATTGAGAAAATAGGTGTGCGCGTTAATCCATTGACTACAGACGAACAAACCGATTTTGAAAGGGGAAAACCCTTAACAACAAATGCTAGCAGAACGTTAAAACGAGGAGCGAGACGGAACCTTGATCGTTATCAGTTACGTAGAGATAGTTTAATCGAAGTCCTGAAAAATACCAAGCTAATTTCTGATAAAACTATTTTGGCAGAAAACGGAAAAAATACAACACATGAAACTTGGAGGTTACGATCAAAAGCCGCAACCGAAAAAATTGAAAAAAAAGAATTGGCTAGGGTATTATTAGCAATTAATAAAAAGCGCGGTTATAAAAGTAGTAGAAAAGCAAAAAATGAAGAAGAAGGGCAAGTTATTGATGGGATGGGAATCGCAAAACGCCTTTATGAAGAAAATTTAACGCCCGGGCAATTGGCATTCCAATTTTTAAAAACTGGTAAAAATGTACTTCCTGATTTCTACCGTTCTGATTTACAGGCCGAATTTGACAAGGTTTGGAATTGCCAAAAACAGTTTTATCCCAAGATTTTTTCAGATGAATTTTACAAAGAACTTCAAGGAAAAGGGCAACGAGCAACCGCTGCTTTGTTTTGGAACACATATCAATTTAATATTGCCGAAATAAAAGATTTAGAAGAGAGATTAAAGACTGAAAAAACAATCAAACTTAGTAAAAGGCAACAAAAGAAATTGCAAGCATATAAGTGGAGAAGTGATGGGATTTCGAAACAATTAACAAAAGAAGCCGCTGCTTATGTAATTACTGAAATCAATAATGATTTGAATAAATCGAGCGGTTATCTGGGGGCAATTTCAGACAGAAGTAAAGAACTGTATTTTAATAAAGAAACGGTTGGTCAATATTTATACAAACAATTACAACATAATCTCCATAATCGATTAAAAAACCAAGTGTTTTATCGTCAGGATTATTTGGATGAGTTTGAAGCCATTTGGGAAACGCAGGCAAAATTCCATCATGAACTGACTCAAGAATTAAAAGAAGAAATTCGGGATATAATCATTTTCTATCAACGAAAACTAAAATCACAAAAAGGGCTTATTAGTTTTTGCGAATTTGAAAGCAAAGAAATTGAAGTTGAAAAGAATGGAAAAAAAGTAAAGAAAACAATTGGATTGCGTGTTGCACCCAAATCTTCACCTATATTTCAGGAATTTAAAATTTGGCAAAATTTAAACAATCTAGAGTTTAGAAATAAAGAAACCAAAGAAAAATTAAAACCTGATTTAGAAGCCAAAAAAACATTATTTGAAGAACTGAATTTGAAAGGTAATTTATCGGCAAATAAGATTGTGGAATTATTAGGTTATAAATCAATAAATTGGGAGGTTAATTACAAAACTGTAGAAGGCAATCGAACAAATAAGTCTTTATATGAAGCCTATTTGAAAATTTTGGAGATAGAAGGCTATGATGTAAAAGATTTGTTCAAGGTAAAATCTAATAAAGATGAAGTAGAATTAGATGATTTGAAAGTTTCCGCTTCTGAAATTAAAGACATGGTTAAAAAGATTTTTGATGCATTGGAAATAAATACTAAAATCATTGATTTTAATGCTGAATTGGATGGAAACAATTTTGAAAAACAAGCCTCTTATCAATTATGGCATTTGTTGTATTCTGCCGAAGATGATAACAAAAAATATAGTGAAGATGATATTTTCATTTACGGTAATGAACATATAGGCCTTAAAAAGCAACTGGTTACCAAATTTGGCTTTAAGCCAGAACATGCAAAAGTCCTCGTAAATGTTTCTTTGTCTGATGATTATGGGAATATCAGCACTAAAGCAATGCGAAAAATTTATCCGTATATTAAAGAGCACCAATATTCAGAAGCATGTGAACAGGCTGGCTACAGGCACTCTAAACATTCTCTTACCAAAGAAGAAATTGAAAACCGCGAATTGAAATCACGATTAGAGTTATTAAAAAAGAATAGTTTACGAAATCCGGTAGTTGAGAAAATCCTCAATCAAATGGTTAATGTGATAAATACTCTTATTGATACAGAAAGGAAAAAGGAACCAAATTTTCATTTTGATGAAATTCGTATTGAATTAGCCCGTGAGCTGAAAAAGAATGCTGAAGAACGTTCTGAAATGACATCCAATATCAATTCAGCAAAATTACGTCACGAAAAAATTATTAAACTTTTACGGACAGAATTTGGAGTACAAAACCCGACCCGAAATGATATAATCCGTTATAAATTATATGAGGAGTTAAAAAACAATGGCTATAAAGATTTATATACTAACAGATATATTCCGAGAGAAAAATTGTTTACCAAAGAAATTGATATTGAACACATAATTCCACAGTCAAAAGCCTTTGATGACAGTTTCTCCAACAAAACACTTTCTTTTCGACAAGATAATTTAGATAAGGGGAATCAAACTGCGATTGATTACATTGAGAGTAGGTTTGGGAATGAAAAGTTGAAGGAATATTTAAACCGAATTACTCAATTGAATAAAACTTGGTCAAAAGACAAACCCGAAGAAGGTATTACTAAAGCCAAATTTCTAAAACTACAAAAAAGAGAAGCCGATATCGGTGAAGGATTTGCAGAAAGGGATTTACGGGATAGCCAATACATTGCTAAAAAAGCAAAAAGTATGTTGTTTGATATAACGCGTTCTGTGGTTTCAACTTCAGGAAACATTACAGGGCGTTTGCGTGATGATTGGGATTTAATTAATGTGATGAAAGAGCTCAATTTGCCTAAATACAGGGCTTTAGGACTTACCGAAATGCAGGAACGTAAGTTTGGTAAAAAAGTAGAAATAATTTCAGATTGGACAAAACGGAATGATCATCGCCACCACGCTATGGATGCCTTAACAGTTGCTTTTACTAAGCACAACCATATTCAGTATTTGAATTATTTAAACGCTCGAAAAAATGAAAATCACAAATGGCATAGAAGTATTATTGCCATTGAAACAAAAGAAACAGAATTAGTTATAGATGATAATGGCAATAAAAAAAGAAAGTTTATTAAACCAATTCCTAATTTTAGGCAAGTAGCTAAAGAACATTTAGAAAGTGTTCTGGTTTCTTACAAAGCAAAAAATAAAGTTGTAACAAAAAACAAGAATAGAATCAAGACAAAAAATGGAGAAAGAGTAAAAATTGAACGTACACCAAGAGGGAAATTACATAAAGAAACTGTTTATGGAAAAATAAAACAACCTGTTGTAAAGGAAGAAAGAATAGGTACAAAGTTCAATTCTGAAATTGTTAAAAAAGTGACTAATCCGGTATATAGGGCGGTTTTAGAACAGCGCTTAGCCGATAATAACAATAACCCAAAAAAGGCTTTTGGCGGAAAAAATGCCTTGTCTAAAAATCCTATTTATTTAAGTGCAGCTAAAACGAAGTTTTTACCTGAAAAAGTAAAAACAATCTCTTATGTAGACAATTTTACCATTAGGAAAGATATATCACCGGATAATTTTAAAACAATTAAAAATATTGAAAAAATAATTGATGAAGGAGTAAAGCGGGCTTTAATAGAAAGGTTAAATCAATACAAAGGCAATGCAAAGGATGCTTTTTCAGGCCTTGATAAAAATCCGATTCTGCTTAAAAATGGTGTTTCTATTAAAAGGGCAACTATCAGTGGTATTAGTAATGCCGAACCTTTACATCATAAAAAAGACTATTTAGGAGAATTTATTTTAAATGAGAAAGGGCAAAAAATCCCAACTGATTATGTCAGTACAGGCAATAATCATCATGTAGCAATTTATCGAGATGAAAAAGGGAATTTACAAGAAAATGTCATTTCTTTTTTTGAGGCTGTTGAAAGAATTAATCAAAAAGAACCAGTTATTGACAAAAACTTTAATAATCAATTAGGATGGCAATTTTTATTTACAATGAAACAAAATGAAATGTTTGTTTTCCCTAATGAAAAAACAGGTTTTAATCCAAAAGAAATAGATTTATTAGACCCTAAAAATAAAAAGTTGATTAGCTCCAATTTATTTAGAGTACAAAAGATAGCAACTAAAAATTATATGTTTACCAATCATTTGGAAACACAAGCAACGAACAGTGACGATTTAAAAAATAGAAAACACCTAAAGGGTTATAAATATTATTTTATACAGGCTCCAAGTCATTTAAATGAAATTGTCAAAATCCGTATCAACCACATTGGCGATATCGTAAGTGTAGGAGAGTATTAAAAGAAAACCAAATGATAAAACGCACCCTTTTTTTCGGCAACCCTGCTTATTTAAGTACCAAAAATGAACAACTGGTGGTCAACTTTCCGGATAAAGAAAAAAAAGAAGCCACTATCCCCATTGAAGATTTAGGATATGTAGTCTTAGAAGATCCTCAAATTACCATTACCAATGGCTTGTTACGAAAACTGGTACAGCATAAAACAGCCGTGATAACCTGCGATAGCAAACACCTGCCCTGTGGCTTTTTACAGCCTTTGGTTGGGCATACAGAGCAAAGTGAGCGGATAAGGCATCAGTTAAATGCCAGTGTGCCCTTAAAAAAACAACTGTGGCAACAAACCGTAACGG
>DRQI01000101.1 GCA_011330545.1 Flavobacteriia bacterium | reverse complement strand
TCCGATTTCTTCGGGAATCCTTGCATTTAACAAGTTAGCTTGTGCATTGATAGCGCTGCTTGCTACTAAGGTAACACACACTATTAAAAAACCTCTTACATTCATCTTTATTTATTTTAATTTATTAATTTCTGTCATCGCTGCCATTTATCGGCAGGTGTAACCTTGGATGCTGTCTGAAAAATCTCAATTAACTAATAGATAATTAACCTTATTTGAGATTCCCTGCTTTGCCACAGGCAGGTTCATTTCATTCAGAATAACACTTTTCAGACAGCCTCATCAGTTTATACTTTAATTGGTTAATTGTACATTTAACGGGGCTACTTTCTTTAAATAGTAACCGCTATTACCGGCTAATGATGCTTTTACATCAAATATGGTAACAATATCACCAGACCTAGCTCTTGCCAATGCCCTGATGGCTGCTGCATTTAACCGGGTACCATTTACTTTTACCGTTGGCCTTCCGGGTACGCGGAAACTAAATCCTGATACATTGATTTTTAAATCGAATACAAAATCAGGTAAAATAGCTCCTACTTTTACTTTTTGCAATGAGCTTTTTGGCATTTTAATTTGGCCATATTGCCCACCTCTTACGGCTGCCATTGGTGCGGGAATGTCTTTAATTCTAAACTTTTGTTTAGAGGTTACCGTTTCACCTGTTGGCAATTTACCGGTAACATTGATATATACTTCCCTGCCTTTACCGGGGCTCATCATATATTTTCCAACGCCTTTTGATTTACGCAATCCGGGAGCATTTGCTTTGATAGCGTTATCGGGTACGCCGGGCATTGAAATGGTAATAGGGTTTTGTACGCCTCTATAGACTACATTCATCTTATCTGCTGAAATTACGGCACCATTTGGTTTGGCAACAACGGCATAGGTTGATTTAATAGGAAGCCTAACTAACGAGTCGCCTTCTTTAAAAACAAACTCACCTTTAATTTCATTTTCACCTACATTTCCTGCAGGAAAATCAAGTATCGCTCCACCGTTTTCAATATTGGTAATTTCTTTACCGTTAACAATCACTTTTGATGGCTTTAAACTAGCATCGTAGCGCCCTAATACAATTTTTCCTTTGAAGTTATTGCCTTGTAAGGTAGCTGCATTATCAGGTACTAGGATGGTGGTATAATTGGTCATAGAAACGTCGCTTTCTAACTGGCCTTGTACCATAGCCGATAGCATTTCTGCCTCGGTAGTTTTAATATCAGCTTGTATTTGTGACAAGTTGGTGATGGTGGTGATTAAAGGAAACCCTTCATAACGATTTTTTAACCAAGGTTCTTTACCGTCTTCTGTTTTTTGGTCAGAGGTATCGAAACGCTTTTTTACACTTTCGGTAATATTTTTATAATCATCGCCTAATAAAGCCACTACTTTCTCTCTATACGTATTTATTTTGTCTAAGAATGCTTTTCCTTTTTCGGTATATCCTTCTCCTTTAAAGAAGTAAGTATTTCCTTGGTCGGTACCATCCATAGATTCATAATTTTTTTTGTCTTCTACCTCTTTGGTTAATTCTTCTTTGGTTTTTTCTAAGAAAGAATTAAACTCTAAGGATAGTGCCTGAATTTGCTGCGCTTTTTCATTGTGCTTTGCAAATTTATCAGGTTGGTCTGCTGCTTTTGTTGCTAAGCTAGCATACGTAGCACCATTTCTATTATCGGCTGTGATGTTTGAATCGACCAGCTTTTCGTTCATGAAACCGAATGCAGATAGTACTTGCTTTGACATATTCATCGCTAACATTGCAATAAATACGAGATACATCAAGTTAATCATTTTCTGCCTCGGTGATAGTTTGCCTCCTGCCATTTTCTAATAAGTTTTAGGGTTAGTATTCGGGTTAATTACTAAATATTATCTATTAGACATTGCAGATAGCATACCTCCATACACTCCGTTAAGAGATGACAAGTTTGCTGCCAACGATTCCATTTGATCTTTTAATTTTTCAGTGTTTTCTGCTACGGCATCGCTCATTTCTGCTTGTTTAGCAGTAGAATCATACTGTACTTTGTATAAGCTGTTTAACGATTCCATTTGACTTGCAGCCAAGGTAAGTTGCTCGCTATATTTACTGGTTGCGGTAACTGAATCTGCGGCCGGTTTGATATTTTCGGCAGCCCCGGCAAAATTTTCAATACTTTCTGCCAAACGGCTCATTTTTTGAGAATCTAAATTTGCTTCTTCTAACATAGCATCTAATTTATCTGATAAGCCTTCACCATTTACGCCACCTTTTTCTGAACCTTCGCCTCCGGCTAATTCAGGATAAACTAATGACCAGTCTAAATCTTCTTCTACGGGTTCAAAAGCCGAAATAAAGAATATAAACGCTTCGGTTACCAAGCCAATGGTAAGCATTACACCTCCTGTTAAAGGGCCGATACTATAGTGTAAGATTTTAAATAATGCTCCAATTAATACTACCGAAGCCCCTAGGCCATAAGCCATGTTCATTAACTTTTTCTTTTTAAGTGATTGTGCCATAATTTTTAATTTTTAAGTTTTTTTGGGTTAATTAAAGTTTGGGTTAGTTAAACTTCTATTTTTATAGATTATTGTATGTTGTTACTTATTTTTTCTTTTTTTCTCTCATTTTCGTTCCCATATAATCTTGTACGGTTCTAAAGCCTATATAGCTTCTTGCAGAATCTGCATATTCATAGTCTCTGGTACTCACTTCTAAAAAGTAAGCTACATCTTTCCAAGAACCTCCACGAATTACTTTGCGTTTATTACTAGAATCATCTACATTAGGATTCATGGTAGAGCCTAAGTAATAGGATGCCGGATTGTAAGCGGTATTTGTCCATTCTGAAACATTACCGGCCATGTTATACAGTCCGTAATCATTAGGATTAAACGATTTAGCTTCCATGGTATACAAGGCACCGTCTGCTGCATAATCACCTCTTTCGGGTTTGAAATTTGCCAAGAAGCAACCTCTATCGCTAATGGTATAAGGCCCTCCCCAAGGGTATTTTGAGTATTCTAGGCCACCACGGGCGGCATACTCCCATTCTGCTTCGGTAGGCAATCTAAAATTAGGTACTCTACCACTGGCTTGTTTCTTGGTTTTAGCCGATAAAAATCTATTTTTCTTTTGTGTCCTGAAATCGCAAAATGCCTTTGCCTGTTGCCACGTAACGCCAACTACCGGATAATCATTATAGGCCTGATGCCAAAAATAGTCTTGGTGCATCGGGTCATTATACGAATATGTAAAATCTTTTACCCATACTGTTGTGTCAGGGTACACAGACACTATATTCTTTTTGATAAAATCTTTTCTATTACCGTTTTTACGTGCGGCGCCTTCCCTGTCAAATGTAAAATACAGGTATTTTAATTTTTTAGTGTCTATTATCCTTCTACCGTCAAAAGTTTCATTAATGGGTACATACAAACTATCCATGGCTTCTGCGTAGTAGGCATCGGGATATTCTGATACATCCCAAATAAGTTCGGGTTCCCAATTTAATGCCTTGCCTTCTGTTGGAGAATTTAAATCACCCAAGCTACCATAGTTGTCCATCATATATTTATAATATACATTGGCAGTAGTATCGGGTTCTGCAAATTTGTATTTTTGAATTCCTGAAACATCTCCTTTACCGCCACCTGTTTGGGCTCCGGCGTCTAAATCGGCACTTTCGGCACCAAAACCGGCTTCTTCGGCTAAAATTGCCAATTGCGTTCTTAAAATAGAGTCTCTTACGCGTACCACAAATTCTCTATACTCGGCATTGGTAATTTCTGTTTCGTCCATATAGAATGGCCTTACAGTGACAGTTCTTGCAGGTGTATTTAATGCCCCGGCAATATCTTCATCTGTTTTACCCATAGTAAAAGCTCCACCCGGAATTAATGTCATTCCTAATGGCCTTTCTGGAAAAAATTTCTTTTTTGATCTATTACCTACCAGTTCTCCTCGGTCGTTTGACTTACAGCTCATCGCTAATACCAACACAGCAAGTAAAAAATATACGGTTACTTTTTTCATAAATGTAAATTTATTATCCCGTAAAAAGGGAGCAATACTACTTCGTTTTTAGTAAAATAATTTTATTCTAATAATGGTTTTTGATTTCGTAGAATCACTTTAAGAACGTCAAAAAAATCTATTTAGTGTATAACTAATTTAATTTTCTGAAAGTTTTCCACCATCTTTCGGGGATTACCTGATTACCCGCCCTTAAGTAATCTTGATACGTACATGGTATTAACGTACGCTTTGTAACTTTATTATGGCGATGCTCAACTTCCATCCACCACCGGTCACTTTTGTTACTCTTGTAGAAATTTATAGTTGTGTCTTCTATGGGGACTATGTATTTTTTATAGGCGGCTTTTGAAGTAAAAGGATATTCATTGGTTCTAAAATTATACCCTTCTATAAAGTACCATATCATTTGCGCAATGAGATGTGCTGTTTGGTCTTTTTCATCTAGCTTGGCATTGTATTCGTAAATACCTAATGAGGATACTTTATCACTGATACCGGCATAACGGGTAATGGCACAGATGGCTTCTCCATAAAAACCATTCGGTACAGCGTTCTTATTGGCAGGGGCTTCTGACCTTCGTATAGCACCAATATCAATACTCACCATATCGGTATCTCTCATAACCGGCTCTACCAATTTAACATCATTAGCCACTTCGCCCAATCTATAACTATCAAAATGTAGCTTTTGCAACAAGTCAATTTCTTCTTGTGAATTGAAGAATGTTTGATATCCTATATTGTAATAATTAAAAAGGTTGCATGGTTTTTCCATGATTATTTTACTCAAAAAAGAAGTTGATGAAATTTCTTCTTCTATACTTCCTAAATCAAATTTTGTATCTACCACCGTTAGGTTAACGGTTTGCTCTAAGGTGTCATAAGCCCTGTAATTGGCATAGGTTAAATCTTGGCCTCCTCCAATAATAATTGGGATTATTTTTTTCTTAATTAAGTATGCCACCATTTCTTGCAGTGCAAAGTAGGTATCTTCTTCGGTATTTCCTTGTGGGATGTTACCTAAGTCTACAATTTTTGAAAACCAATTGCCGGGAAATAGCTGATATAAATATTTTCGGATGGCACTAAAATGGTCTCCGGTACCAAAATTATCTACGGCTCTTCTCCCTTCATGTACGCCAATTATGGCAATATGGGCATTTTCTATATCGGGCAACCCCTTTTTTTTTGAATGTATCTCAATACTTTTACCTAGCGATTGATTGGGCAACATTGTCGTATGTGCAATATCTGCATCTTTTACCGGTAAAAGGAAGTCAAAATTCATAACAGGTATCTAATATGAGATAAATTTATTTTTTTGCCGTTTTTCTTTTGGTTGCTTTCTTTTTCTTTTTAGGAGTTTTCTTTTCGATAATTTCTTGTACCTGTTCTAAGGTTAATTTTTCTGCTTTGGTCGTTTTGGGCAATTCAATTTTCAATTTTCCTTTGATAATATTAAACCGGCCCCATCGTGCTTTTTCAACGCGAATTCCTTCGGCTTCCCAATGGTGAATTAATTTATCTATATCTTTTTGCTTCTTGGTTTCAATCAATTCTTCTATATCTGCTTGAGCCAAATTATCAAAATCGTATTTTTTATTGACATTGATAAAAGTATTGTTCCATTTTATAAAAGGCCCAAACCTACCTACTCCTTTTTGTACGGGCTTCCCTTCATATTCTGCAATGGGCGCATCGGCTTTTTGTTTTGCTACGATTAATTCAATAGCTCTATCCATATCTACCGACATCGGATTTTCTCCTTTAGCCAACGAAATAAATTTTTTGCCAAAACGTACATAGGGGCCAAATCTGCCATTGGCTACAATGACTTCTTCACCTTGATAGGTTCCCAATGTTTTGGGTAACTTAAATAAGTCGAGTGCTTCTTCAAAAGTGATGGTACTCAAGGTTTGTTCGCCTTGCAGGCTTGCAAACTTAGGTTTTTCTTCATCGGTAGCTTCTCCTATTTGTACCATTGCCCCAAAACGCCCTAAACGCGCATATATCTTTTTGCCACTATCGGGGTCAATACCTAACAAACGTTCTCCTTTGGCGCGTTCGGCATTTTCGATAACGTCTTTTACCTTCGGATGAAACTCGGCATAAAATTCTTTAATCATTGATGTCCAATCTCCTTTACCTTCGGCAATGGCATCAAATTCTTCTTCTACTTTAGCGGTAAATCCGAAATCTAAAATGGTAGCAAAGTTTGCTACTAAAAAATCATTGACAATTTTACCAATATCAGTGGGTACTAATTTGCCTTTATCTGAACCTATTTTTTCTTGTTGTTTTTTTTCATTGATAACCCCGTCTTTTAATTTCAATTCGGTATAGTTTCTCTCGGTACCTTCTACGGTGCCTTTAACCACATATTCCCTACGCTGTATGGTAGAAATTGTGGGGGCATAAGTTGACGGGCGCCCGATACCCAATTCTTCTAATTGTTTTACCAATGAGGCTTCGGTATAACGTGCGGGCGGCCTTGTATATCTTTCGGTAGCGGTAATATAATTATTGTGCAGGCTTTCATTTACCGAAAGCTTCGGTAACATTCCCGCTTGTTCTTCATCTTCATTATCAGTACCTTCTAAATATACTTTTAAAAATCCGTCAAAGGTAATCACCTCACCACTGGCACTTAGTATTTTATCGTTGTTGGTATTAGAAATCTTTACATTGGTACGTTCTAACCGGGCTTCGCTCATTTGTGAGGCCAAGGTACGTTTCCAAATTAAACTATACAATCGGTCTTCGTCATAGCCTACCGAAACCGACTGCCGGCTCATATTAGTAGGGCGAATGGCCTCGTGTGCTTCTTGGGCTCCTTTTGCTTTCGATTTGTAATTTCTAGGGTGGCTATACTGCTCTCCGTACGAGGCTACAATTTCTTCTTGGGCGGCATTTTTGGCATCGTTTGACAGGTTTACACTATCTGTTCTCATATAAGTGATGAGCCCTGCTTCATACAACCGCTGTGCTATCATCATCGTTTTTGCTACCGGAAAATACAATTTACGGGATGCCTCTTGTTGTAATGTAGAAGTGGTAAAAGGCGCTGCCGGATACTTCTTTGCCGGTTTTACTTGAAGGTCGTCTACTTTAAATTGGGCTCCAATACAAGAATTTAAAAATGCTGTTGCCTCCTCTTTTGATGTGAAGTTTTTAGGTAGTTTGGCTTTAAAAGTTTTGCCGGCTTCATTTTTGAATTCGGCATCTATCCGATAGGAAGCTACCGGATTAAAATTCTCAATTTCACGTTCGCGTTCTACGATTAACCGTACGGCAACTGACTGCACACGCCCTGCTGACAAGCCTCCCTTTACCTTACGCCATAATACGGGCGAAAGTTCATAGCCCACCAATCGGTCTAATACCCTTCGTGCTTGTTGTGCATTAACCAAATTATAGTTGATACCCCTAGGGTTTTCTACGGCATTTAATATAGCTGATTTTGTAATTTCATGAAAAACAATGCGTTTTGTATCTCCTTCTTTCAATTTTAATTGCTCATATAAATGCCAAGCAATGGCTTCTCCTTCACGGTCTTCATCACTTGCCAACCAAACAGTTTCTGATTTTTTTGCCAACTCTTTCAGCTTTTTCACCACTGCTTTCTTATCTGAAGAAACACTATATTTAGGTTTGAAATCACCTTCAACATCTACCCCTAATTCTTTAGATGGTAAATCAGCGATATGACCAAAACTCGATTCAACCTGAAAATCTTTTCCTAAAAATTTCTCAATGGTCTTTGCTTTTGCGGGTGACTCTACGATAACTAAATTTTTTGCCATATAATTTAATTCAATGGTATTGCTTAGAAATTTTAAAACAATTTATAAACAACGATTTTGAGACTGCAAAAGTATATAGAATTTTTTTAATGCATATAAAACCCTTCTTTTTAGGTCTAGATTAAACCCGAAATATGTATTAGGCTTTCTACTCCGAACTCAAACCAATGCAAAACCAACCTGCCGGCAAGGCAGGTATATTGCTTTGTTAAGTTTTCTGCTTTCACTATAACGGCTTCGAGGCCTCAGGGCTAATGTATAATCTGGGCTAAAAAGAAAAACCACTCTTGGCCGAGTGGTTTTGTAATGAGCATTTCATTTTTAATTTAATGAAAACCGGCTTAATAAATTTATTTCTTCATCGGTATACGAATATTGATATAATACTTTATCACCAATTAATAATAAATGATTTTCTAAAGGAATTACATCATACGTAGTTATATCTTTAAAGTGTTTTAGCAGCTGAAGGTTTTCAACATCGGTTTTATCATATACTTTTAATCCTGAACTACCATCACAGATAAAGAGTAAGTTATTATTGACACCTAAACCATAGGGGTTTTCC
>DRQI01000100.1 GCA_011330545.1 Flavobacteriia bacterium | reverse complement strand
GAGATGAAACAAGGCCAATTGATAAATTTGCAATTGTTATAGAAGTTGACAATGTTGACGAAACGTATACAAAACTCAAAAATAAAATCAATTTTAGTACCGAACCGACAAATATGGAGGCATGGGGAATTAGAGTGGTACATTTTAGGGATACAGAAAATAATTTGATAGAGATTTTTTCAAAGTTAGCAACATAAAATAGTGATGGTTTACATTAACGGGCTAAATTCTAATTAAACAGCATGGCAATAAATTATTCAACAGCGTTTTAATATAACTAGACGTTACTAAAGCGTTAGATTTTAGTTTATGCCATCTTTTTCTGCAAGATTTATGACAATTAAAAAACATACAATAAAATGAAAATAAAACCAAATGCTTCCCCTGACGAATATAATTCGCCGTATTTTAAACGAAATGAAAAATTTTGTGCGGCGTTTGAAAGCTATATCGCCGCTAAGGAGGGCGAAGTAAAAGGCAGCTATAATGCATGGTCATATACAATTTTCGGAAAAATAAGAAAACCTAAAAGTTGGACCTTAAAATATAAAAAAGCAACCTATAGTTCAGGGAATATATGGCTGTCTTCAAAACGCCAAAACTTGCAGGCCTTGGCAGAATGGACTACGAATTGGATAGGAAATAACACGGTAGATTTCACTATTAGAAAAAAAATAAAAACCGATTTTTTGAGATTGGCAATTTCTAATGATTGGAAACCCCTTGAAACATCAAAAAAGTATATAATCACATCAAAAGGTGAATTGCCATATTTTTTAACCGATTTGATAAAGGCGTTAGAAAAATTAATCAATTCAGAAGAATTGTATCAAGTTGAACTCAACAATACTATCTTGAAAATCGAATTGCGAACCGACAAACACCATTTTGACATTTTTGATAAATTACTTAACTTGTTATGAGAAATAAAATTGAAAACAAAGACAATTTTTAGTTAACCGTAAAATAACCGTTGGGAAATTAGATGAAACCGAAAAAAATGTACCTATATGCCTTGCTCGCCTTCGCCTTTTTTTCATGCAATAAGAGCCCACTGCACGAAACTACCGGTAGCCATATTAAATTTTTCGGATTTGTCTTAGTCGATACTTTTTGGGATGACCCTTCTGATAACGAACCGAAAACAAACTATATAGACGAAGTATATAGCTTTTCAAACATAGCAGACCTCTTGGTGTTAAACCCTTCAGATAACATTGTAGGCAGAATTGACGCCATTGCCAATTTACAAATGAAGAGCATACTGCATGTAAGTACCATTTTTTTTGAACAAGTTGGCACGGCAGGGCAATCAGGAGCTTCCTATAATTTGAGAAATGATTATCAAGAGCGATGGGATGAATTGGTAACTACCAACCAACTACTGTCTAACCAAACAAAAATACAAGCATTTTATGTCGGGGAAGAACCTACGTGGAATGACATTTCCTTTTCAGAATTAAAAGCGGCAACCGATTATATAAAAGCAGCATTTCCAACAATTCCGATATTGATTATAGAAGCCTCAACAGCAGTAAACAGCCTCCAAATTCCGAATTCGGTAGATTGGATAGGCTTTGACCATTATTTTATAAAAGACCCCAATAGTAATGCGGCATTTCAAAATGAATTAAACCTGTTGAAATCTAAAATTAATAATTCGCAACATATTGTTTTTGTGATGGATACGCATTATATAACTTCAATCCACGGAAACTTAGCCGGTATCACTTTAGATGAGATGAAAGAAGTAGCCACCAACTATTATACGTTGGCCGTAAAAGAACCCAAAACCATTGCCATCCTTGGCTATTTTTGGCCTAGTGGTTTTGATAATCCCCAGTCGGTTGGGGCAAGAAATATGCCCCAAGCCGTAAAAGATGAATACCGTAGCATCGGAAAACAAATTACTCAAAAATAGTAAAGTACCAGCTGCTTTTTTCAATTTGATAAAAACTGAGAAAAATATATTTAAATTCTATGGATGCTAATGGTAAAATGGATTTTTTTAGGATTAAAAGAACGTTAAAATTTAACTGGCAATTGGGAGTGATCCTCATCCTATTATTTGGGATAGTAAGATTTTTCATTGTATTAAAAGCCAATCAAACCGGCAATTACAAGTATACCTCTCTTATTTTTCTTACTATGTGGATTACGCCTTTTATCCTGCTTACTAAAAAAGGAAGGAGGCTTATCGGTATAAAAAAACCCACAAAATACAGCTGGTTGCTCTATTCATTTCTATTGGGCATACTGGCTTGTACGGTAATTTACGT
This sequence comes from Flavobacteriia bacterium, assembly GCA_011330545.1. Classification (GTDB taxonomy): domain Bacteria; phylum Bacteroidota; class Bacteroidia; order Flavobacteriales; family Flavobacteriaceae; genus Aureibaculum. Next base: position 954 of record DRQI01000100.1, on the reverse strand, counting down.
TATCGGAATACTTTTGTACCAAAACACAATCAGTAATTGGTTTGTATACATATCAAATTCTTATGGCAGTATTCCGATACATGAATTGAAAGGAACAAATAAACACCGCTATTTTATAATATTTTCACTCACCGCAATGACTTTTAGCCCCATAGGGGAAGAGTTATTATACAGAGGGGTCATCCACCAAAGTTTTGTCTCTAAGTTTGGTGATTATAAAGCCTCTATTATTGATAGTATCGCTTTTGCCACGGTTCATTTAGCCCATTTCGGAATTATTTATTTCAACGAGGCTTGGCATGTATTGTTAATACCCGCTTTTTTATGGATGTTTTTAATGTTTCTAACCAGTAGAATATTTTTCTATTGTAAAACAAAAACAACATCAATTTATGGAGCCATACTAAGCCATGCCGGATTTAACCTCGCAATGACCTATTTTATATTTTATTATATATTGTAAGCCAAATGCAATTAAATTAGAAGGCGTATTGACAAAGATATGAACATTCAAGAATACATAAACAAAGAAGTTTTAAAGAATACCGAGGCAGCGAGTACAGTAGCGTTGTTTCCTACCTATCGAAAAACAATCAAAAAAAATGAGATTCTAACCCATTTTGGCGAAATAGAGCGCAAAGCCTACTTTTTGATAAGCGGTATTACCGAAAGCGCCATAGAAAAAGACGGAGAACTTAAAATTATCGATTTTGTTTTTCCCAATCATTTTATCTGTTCGTATACTTCATTTTTACTGCAAACACCGTCAGAAATTCAGACCAAAGCCATTACAGGCTGCGAAGTAGAATATTTTTTAAAAGCCGATTTAGAAAAAGCCTACAAACATTCAATCGTTGCCAACCAATTTGGCAGGTATGTAACCGAACAGTTTTTTATTTCAAAACTCAAAAGAGAAAATGATTTTTTAACAAAATCTGCCAAAGAAGTTTATTT
>DRQI01000099.1 GCA_011330545.1 Flavobacteriia bacterium | reverse complement strand
TTGTGATTTTACTTTTTTAAAAAAATGTATCTCTTCTTGTTCATTGAGAAAACAAGTAGTAAAAATTACTTGGCTCATTTTTGAAAGGGTCTTACGGCAAGCAACTATGGTATGATTTGCTTGGTTGATAATGTCAGTGTGATGATTTTTAATTTCTTTTAATTCATCGTGCAGTTGTTGTAATAATAGTTCAAATTTCATTTAGTTAGGTTGTTTTGAGGGGTTGTTCACATTTTTAACAAATCTATTTAACAGCTAAACTGAAAAGAGTTAAAAAAATGTGCCTAATCTTGGACTAAATAAAATTAGAAATATAAAAGCCTCAATTCAAGTTAAATTGAGGCAATAGATTTTTTCAATTAGTAATTGATGCCTATCAATGAGTATTTATCATTTTAAAATTGATTATTTTTAGGTCATAAGCATTGGAGATTTTTCCTTTGCCTTTCTAATTTCAATTTTAAATTCGTCATATCATCAGATACTTTTCTCTCAATAACTTTAGCATAGATTTGAGTAGTAGCGATTTTTGTATGTCCCAATAATTTTGATACGGTCTCAATAGGTACACCGTTACTAAGAGTTACCGTAGTGGCAAAAGTATGCCTTGCCATGTGAAAGGTTAGATTTTTTGTTATGTGGCATAGATCTGCAATTTCCTTAAGGTAACTATTTAACTTTTGATTGGAAAGGTTCGGGAATAGGGTTCTTTTTTCTGCTGTTTTTGGATGGTTTTTATATTGTTTTATCAAACTTTCCGCCTTAGGCAATAAAGGTACTTTTACAGGGTTCCCGGTTTTTTGCCTCTTAGTGATTATCCAATTACTTTTATCAATACCCATGATAACATTATCCTCAGTGAGTTGCATAATATCTATATAGGCAATTCCCGTGTAACAACTAAAAACAAAAAGGTCTCTTACAATTCTCAAACGATTAATAGATATTTTTAAATTTTCTATACGTTCTAATTCATTCTTGGTTAGAAATTCCCTTTCTGTTTTAACCAGTGTTGGTTTAAATTTAACAAAAGGGTCTTTATCAATCCATTCCAAATGAAAAGCTAAGGTGACCATTTTTCGCAAGCGTTGGATGTGTTTCATAATGGTATTATTTCCAACTTTTCTCTGATGGTCTCTAGGGGTATAAGTGCGTAAAAAATTTTCAAAACCAATGACAAAACTGTAGTTTAAATTTTGAAGGAATATATCTGTTCTTCTATATTCCTTTTCGATATACAGTTTGATATATTTTTGAGTTGTTTTATAGTGCCGCATCGTATCTCTGTGAAGCTTATGAGCCATTTTATTATTGTGATAATCGATAATATCCTGCATGGTATAATGCCTTTGGTCGTTGCCAAAATACCTTGCTTTTATAGCTTGTGCTGTTATCATCTTATTTTCCAATTTTAATTCTTGATAACATTGAAAAAGTTTTAACCGAACATGTTCTAAATAATTATTGATGAATTTAGCATTGAGGCTGTTGCCTTTTACTTGCGATTTGTTATTATCCCAAGAATCAATTTCAATAGCATGTTGTAAGCTGATATTGGCTCGTTTTTGATTAACCGTTATACGCACATACAATTTTGCTTTGTTGTTTTTTACTCTGGAAGTGTTTATCCAAAAAAGGATAGAAAAAGTTGTGGAAGCTAACATAGTTGTCGTCTTTAAAATACCTGTCCGATGACAAGCGGATTAAACATTTATTTTCAGACGAAAGTCAAATCAACTATATCTCTCAAAGATAGTCAAAATTTTAACAATTCGGTCAACATGTTGACCGCACAAATTTTTGTTGACCGATTTGTTGACCGGAATACTTGTTTTTTAATCATATCAATTAAAACCCTTAAAAATATAAAACCCTGTAAATCATATAATTTACAAGGTTTTGCCACTTTTTGAAAGTGCTTCAAGTGACCTCGACAGGATTCAAACCTGTAACCTTCTGAGCCGTAATCAGATGCGCTATTCAGTTGCGCCACGAGGCCAATATTATTTGGGCTTGCAAATATATTTCTTTTTTAGAGAAATGAAAATATATTCTAAGTTAATTTAAAGGTTTATGGCCTTTTTAAATTTTTCAAGAACAGGACGGGCTTTCTCCAAATCTTCTTCATAAATAAATAATTCAACCAATGATGGCGAACCGCCATAAAAACCTGAGCGCAAACCTGATTGAAAATTATTTTTAACCAAAGACGGTATCTGATTAGCATCTAAGTCAAGCTGCAATCGTTGAATTTCAATCAATGAACCCGTAAAAAATTGTATGTGTTTTGAGTGATCATCCATAACTAAAAATTTTAGTTTAAAGATACGAAATCTACGACATATTAGTCCAAACTATTTTTAGTAATAAAATACCTCCAACCCAGTAATGCCAATTGAAATTTGGTAGCTTTGCTCATATCCAGTTTTTGCTTCGCCAAACTTGGTAGTAATGCTTTATTAATTTTTGCTAAGAATTTGAAAAGAGATTTTTTCACAGGTTGAGGTTTGTTGCAAAATTAACTAAAAACTCTTGGATCCCAATAGCAATTGGGCCAAGAGCTTAATGTTATCATAAAATGATAATTACTTCTTTTGTTGAACAATCATTTTTTTGGCTAATTCTGCACCGATAAGCGATTCTAGCAGATTGCCTTTATTATTGCCGTTACCACTTTCGATATAAGTTGTAGGGAGGCTTAATTCTTTTAATTCTGAAGCTACGCCTACAGCCGTTTTATAATTCCACTCGGCACGTTCTTGAGGGGTTAATCCGGCACTTACTAATTTTGTGTTTTCGTAGGCTTGTGCATCGGCTAAGGTTTTTCGGGTTTTGGCTTTAAAGATGGCTACTTCGTATAGTTTTTTTTCTTCTACTAAATTAAACTCGGCAACTTTTGCTTGTGTTTCGGCAGCAATGGTTTGTTGGATTTGCTTTTTCTCTAATCGAGCCCTTTCTGCAGCTTTTTCGGCTTCGCCTTTGGCTTTTTCTTTCTGTGCCCTATAAAATTCGCGTTCGGCTTGTTGCTTTTCTAATTGGGTTTGTGCCACTTCTTCTTTTTGTAACATCAACCGTTTGTCAAAAGCAGGCTCCCAGTCAATTTCATTGACTACAGCTTGCACAACGGTTAAACCGTAAGATTTTAACGAATTACCTTTGACGCGAATGGGTTCGCCATTTTTATATTTAATTCTGAACTTTTTTTGGCGTGATTGTTTGTTTACAATAGTACGTATTACCGAAGTGTCTCCAATAATTTCAGGTGATTGATTGGTAATGTATTCTTCTAACACATACATGCCATTTTCTAATTGGTCTTGAAAATACCTGTCAAAATCTGCAGCTTGCCCTGAAATATAATCCTGGGCAGCCATTAATTTACACGTGTTTTTGATAGACTGGTCAATATTGGGAATGATTCGAGAACGGATTAAATTCTTTTCGGTTTTATTTCTATCGGCTACCGATAAAAATTGATTTTCATCACTAATATTAATACTGATGACTATAGAGGTGGCGATCCTGCCTTTTACGGCATCATTAAATTCCCATTGCCGGGCAACGTCTATATAAGCATATTTACTTTGGTCACCCAACTCGCCTTCTTTATTAGGAATGACGTATTTAATGGGCATTTCAAATTGTATAGGAATCAACCTTCCCCACATTTTGGTGTGAATTCCCTGATTAAAAATGGCTTTTTGTCCACCCCAAGGATATTGTACCGCGTATGCCGTTCCGGGTTCGGCATAAAAAAACGCTCCGGTAAAAATACTTACAATAATTCCTAAGGCAATAAATTGGATACTCCTCTTTTTAGTAAACCATTCAATAAACTTATTATTTTTAATGAGCGGGTTTAAAATGAGGGTTAAAGTTCCTATGATAATAATTAAAATTCCTAAAAATGTGAGCATAATAGTGGGTTTTAAAGTTTATAATAAAAGGTTATAATTATTGAGCTTATAAAGCTCTTAGAATTAATTTTGGGATTTAAGTGAGTTTGGCCAAAAGAGGCCAAATCACTTTTTCTTATGTATCGAATGAAGGCATAAGAACAATCCCAATAAGGTTAGAACAAGTTGATAATTGTTTGAATAATTATAAAAATTAATAGTATCATAATTAAATTTTTTTAGTTAGAAATTGAGTTGTTAGAATTAATTCTTATTCAGTATATGCAGATTTTTGAAATTAAATTTTAGAAAAGGAAGAAATTATTGCAATTAACTACGAATTTGTAAGATTATTTATTTTATATGCCTTGAGGTGTAATATATACCCGTACAATTATGTTTTGAATTATAACTAAATAATGCTAAAAGGTTTTTATTTAAAACAATTGAAGGGGGTTTTTTGGCAATTTTTCCAAAAAGTGCAGAAAAGATATCTTTTCAAAGCTATTTTTTAAGGATTCTATTTTTTTCAGGCAAAAATAACTTTCATTTTAAGCCATAAAAAAACCTTACTATTTTGTCGATAATAAGGTATTAAAAAGGTTGAAATGGGTACTAATTATCCTTTTTTGCTTCTTTTTTAATTTCCATACTCCTTATTTTACTTTTGTCAAATTTTTTAAATGCTTCTTTCGACATTTTTTTGCCATTGATGATGTACGTGGTGATAGTATTCTCATCGTCATCAACGTTGTCGTCAACAAAACTAAAAGAAAAAGAATCTGAGTTGCCATTGTTGATAATTTGTACTTCACTTCTTTTTTGAACGCCGTTTCCATTGTCATCTTCGTTTTCATTGACATATATAAAACGATTAGAGATTGAACTGTGGCCGGGGGTACCAATAGTTAAGTTAGTTCCCACAGTTAGTTTGTCAATAGTAGGGTTTAAAGCGTGTAAATCTTCCGAAGAAATGCCGTACTTTTTTGCAATTGAATAAAACGATTCGCCTTTTTTTACTATATGAGTTGTATTCCTTTTTTGAGTATCGGTATTAACATGTGTCGAATAATTTGAATGGCCGGATGACGAAGAATGAGAGTAGGCACCCATTGTTTCGATGCTTATTTCATCCGATTCTTTTTCATAACCAATACGTATATTGTCGATAGGCCCATCAGATGATATCGAAAAACTGGCAGAAGAATTTTTAGATTTCCCTTTAATTTTTATACTTGTAATTTCACCGTTTGAATTTCTTTTAATGCCATAAAATTTTAAATCGACATTATACTTTTTTCTAAAGGCAGTCTTATAATCTTCAAACTCCTTATAGCTCGTTTTACTGTTGATAATTATTTGATTGGCAACCGCTGCAATGCTTTCAGAAGTTGTTTGTGCGTTTTTTAGAACCCTTACTTCCTTTATCGTGAAAGAATATAAAAACAATGCAATTAACGGTACTAATAAAAAGTATTTTAACTGATGAAATCGCTTTGTTTGACTTTTTTGTAACATAATAATTCGTTTTTTTAGATGTGAATTGTAAAAATTGGTACTCAGGGCAAACGGATTTCTAGAAGTACTTGCTTTTAATAGCAAGTATTGATATTTCTTTTTGGTTTTGGCATTTTGTTGGGCGCCCTTATCGGCGATATATTCTAAATTTTGTTGGGCATCTTTTTTCAATAGCCAAACAAACGGATTAAACCATTGAAAGAGGGTTATCAATTGCATAAATAGAATATCTATCGAATGTTTTTGATCTACATGTACCTTTTCGTGGGCAATGATATCATTTAACTCTTCAGCAGTAAAGAGGTTTTTATTGTAGACTATCCAATTAAAAAAAGAGAAAGGCGAAATTTCTTTTTCAGTTTCGGTTAAAATATAGTTTCCTTCTTTTTTTCTCTTGCTTTTATAAAGTAAATAAATTAAGGATAAGAGTTCTATAAAAAGTTTACTACCGAGAATCAATAGGCCTATCCAGTAGGTATAATGTATTATTGCATCCCAATCTATTACGGTATCGGCTACTGTTGCGGATACAATGGTTGTTGCGGTTTCGGTATTTGGAGGGATAAGCTGAACGGTATCTTGCAATTCATGCACGGAGGGTGCTTCTATTTCTATA
>DRQI01000098.1 GCA_011330545.1 Flavobacteriia bacterium | reverse complement strand
TGTTTTTATACTCGTATGTTTTGTTATTTATTGGGTTAGTATCTTGTACAATATGAAGGGTACTTTTTAGCAATGATATTACAAATTTAGGGCTTTCTCTAATAAAAATAATGTCATGCATTTTGTTAATAGTATTGAAATGTTTTGGTTTTTCTCATTTTAGTTTCAGTCATTCTTTATTATGGAAAGGTGTAAGCGTAGTTTCAGGTTTCAAGGCACTTACATTTCAATTTATCACTAAACTTTGTTAGAAGGTACAACCTTTGAATTAAGTACAAAACCCGCAATTGTATTTAGATTTTGTTAGCTGCTGGCATTCTTTCATTTAGTTCAATTCTGCTTTTCCAAAGCCAACAGTGTCACGGTAAAATTGTGGTGAAATATCAGTATATTTTTTAAACAATCTACTAAAATAATACTCATCTTCATATCCTAATGACCAAGCGATTTCTTTTACTGGTTTGCTTGTCATATACAATTCTCTTTTTGCTTCAATTATTATTCTTTCGGTAATTAGCTCCGTAAGTGTTTTATTATAGTGCGACTTTACTATTTTTGCTAAAGCATTGGATGAAATATTTAGTAAACTCGCATAATCACTTGCAGAGTGCTTCTCTTTAAAATTTGTTTCAATTTCTTGTTTTAAGTTTCGTAAAACAAAAGGTATTTTAGTATCTGTAAATTTTGGAATTCCAATGTGAGACTTTAGTTTAATTCTTGAAGCATTGCCTAAAAATACCTTCAGATTAGGAACGAGTAATTCGTATTTTTGATTGTCATCACTTGAAAATTCGGATTTTAATTCCTCAATTAAGAAATCGAATTTTCGCTGTATTTCCGGTTCTACTTTAAAAAATGGGGCTTGATATATATTGTTGAAAAGTACGGTATCACAATTTGTTTCTGCCGGGTTTCTGTGAATACAATAAAAATCAGAATGAAATTGAATGGCTATTCCTTGTATGTTTTTATCCGTTGAAAACATAAATGGCTGAAAAGGCGAAAAGGCGAATAACGTATTTTTTTCAAATGAATATTCAGAAAAATCTACTTTTAAAAGCCCGTTTCCTTCTTTTATCCAAACTATGGCGTAAAAGTTGTTGCGTTGTAGGTGGTCAAAATGGCTATTGTCTTTAAAACTGAAAATTTTGAAAGCCAAGTTTCCATCTTGTTGATTGATTAATGTAAAGACATTTTGTTCATTCATTTTACAAAGATATAGTAATTACTTTTCTTGATTTCTAATTTCACTTACTTGCTTTCCTGCAATACCCCAATTATCGGTTTCAACTTCTTCAATAATGACAAATGTAGTTGCCCTATTTTTATTCATTACCTTTTGCAGCAGAGCTGTTACACCTTCAATAAGTTGTGCTTTTTGTTTGGAAGTAACATGCTCTTTTGTGATTCTAATAGTTACGAATGGCATAATTATATTTTTAATTTTTTTCTGACAAATGGCGGTAAAAAAAGTAGTGAAGGTACAGCCAATAAATAGGCGATTAACCAACTGCGCAACCACAAACCAATAAAATTATTATTGAAACCTGCATTTATAGCAACTAATATAAAACTGATATAACTTGTTACTATGAAAGCCATTGTAAAGGAAAACTTAAAATTAGATTTATTCATTATTTACGTACTAGTTTTTGATATTTTTTTAACAATTCGGGATTATCAATAGAACCGTGATGCTGAATTTGTTTCCATTCGCCATTAATTTTTTTAAATATTCTTGACGTTCTTATGGCTAATTGTATTTCTATTTCATCCGTTTTGAAATAACCTCTTTCTCTTCCTGTTGCAAAAAACATATCTTTTGTTTTATGGATGGTAAAATCATAGAATTCTACATAGACCGTTGCTTTGCCATTAAATATTTTATCGTAAACACTTTCTATCGCAGACCAACCTCTCATAATTCCTCCAAGCGGGTTATTCATTGATGCTTCTTTTGTGTTTAGCCAAACGGCTTTCATCAGTTTTAAATTTCTATCATTAAATGCTTGATAGAATTTTACTAAAGCTAAAATTTCTAAATTTTGAATGTTTTGAACATTTTCTTTTCCTGTTATTATTTTTATTTCTTTCATTATTGTAGTTGTTTTTTAATGGCACTTTCTAAAGCTATGTTTACTGCATCATTCATATCACCTTTCCAAGGAGTTCCGTGTCCGGAGAGTATTGTTACTTCTCCTAATTCTCTTAACAAATCAAGTGTTCTGTATGCTTGTTTGTAATCATTTGTTAATATAGGATTTACAATTTGCGGTTCTCCGAGTTCTCCCGTCAATAAATTTCTTGTTACGATTGTGTCTCCTGTAATAATCACTTTTCTGTCTTCCATTAATAATGATATTTCTCCGTCAGTATGTCCCGGTGTGTGAATTATTCTTGGCCTTCCCGGAATATCTAAGACTTGACCATCTTTTACTGTTTCAACTTTTGTTACATGCGGCAAGGTAAATACGCCATTTACTATTGCTACGCCTAACATTTTTGCTGTATATGCTCTCCAAGCATTTGAAAGTAATCCAAACCAAGGTAATTGTAACGGTTTAGAAGCCATTTTTGCATCTTCTTTATGTATAAATACGGGCACTCCTGTTTCCTTTCGTACTTTTTCGGCAAAGCCAATATGGTCTGCGTGAGCGTGAGTTAATACAATGGCCTCAATATCTTTACTTGTTTTACCCAAACTTGCAAGCCCTTTTTTATAAACCCTATAATGACCGGGGAAACCTGCATCAACTAAAGTCAATCTTCCGCCTTCTTCGATTAAGTACCAATTAAATGGCTCGCAATCAAAATGATGTATCCCTTTTGTTATTTCCATTTTTATATATTTTCTAAAGCGATTTATTACACAATTCTCTTTTCGGTATTGATATATTTTTCATTTTATTTATTGTTTTTGATTAATTTAATTACTGATACAAGGTGAATCCACAGAAATATAACGCCACCAAAAAATACTACATATTGCATATTGTGATTTGGGCCAATATCTTTCCAAACCCAAAAACAAATGCTTGTTACGATTATTAAAATATCGGTTACTCCTATGATATTGGCAATCCATAATACTTTGTTTTTAAAGGCTGAATTTTTAACAAATAAAGTTGCTGCAATCAATGCTGAAAAACCAGAAGCTGCGTGCATAAAACCATCCATTATCCCAAATTCAAGCGGAATGATTCCTAATGCAGCTTCTGTAAAAAATCCTGCTGACACAAAAACACGTAAACCTTGTGTCATTTGTAAATGTTCTTGCGAAAGATTAAAAAAGGGTTTTCTCAATGTCAGGTATAGTAATCCAACTCCCAGCGCTGCACCAATTAAAATAATGATATAATAAGTTGTGCCAGAAATGTCTTTCGGAAAAATATTGCCGCCACCAATTCCCCAATGTTCAAGGACGATATAAGCAAAAGAAATGATTCCTGTTACGGTAATTGTTGTTTTACTTGCTTTTCCAATTTTAAGAAGTAATAATAAAACGAGTGCTAAAACACTATTGAGTGCTAAAACATAATAAGTTGTTGCTAAATATGCAGTTGTTTCCATTTTTTATAAATTAATAATGTGTTGTTATTGACGGTGCAAAAATGCAATGACATTATATTTTCTAAAATGGATTATTTATGCTTTGGAATGGATTATTTTTTAATGTTGCTGATTTTTTTTCGAGATTACCTTTTCTTTGGTGCTTGCAGGTAATGGCTTAAATATACTTAATGCTGGGAAATTTTAGGGTTTAGCAATTACTTTGTAAACACAAAACCACCTTTGAATTAAGCACTAAAACCCTTATTTTATTTCATATCCTAACCAATAACAGGAATAGCAATTAATATAATCTTGGAAATCAGATTGGACTTGTTGGTATGTTTTTTGGGCTAAATGAGATACCTCTTACCCTGTGTTTCTAAATACTTTTGTAATCACAAATCAAAATACAAATTATGAAAGCCTTAAAAAATGTACAAAAAATGATTTTGTTGTTAGTTATCACTGGCAGTTTCTCATCAACAAATTTATTTGCTCAATTACCAGATGAAGTATTAGTTAAAAGTCCCGGTTTATATCCCGAAGGCTTAGTTTATGATCATAAAACGGAATCTTTTTACACAACTTCTGTTGCTCAAGGTAAAATAGTTAAGGTGACTAAAGATGGAAAAGTAACTGTTTTTGCAGATGATAAAGATTTAGTTTCAACCATTGGGCTTGAAATTGATGTTAAAAGAAATCGACTAATTGTTTGTAATAGTGACCCTGGGGCAAGTAGCAAAAGTAGTGAGGCTACCAAAGGAAAATTGGCTACTGTGGTATTTTACAACCTTAAAACAGGCAAAAGAGAAAAATACATTGATTTAGCTGCTATTGCCCCACAAGGTGGTCATTTGGCAAATGATGTAACGATAGATGATAATGGAAACCTTTACATTACCGACAGTTTTTCTCCAATCATTTATAAGATAAGCAATAAAGGAAAGGCGACTATACTCATCAATGATGAAAGATTAGCAGCTCCAGCAGGCACTTTTGGTCTTAATGGACTGGTATATCACCCTGATGGATTTTTAATTGTTGCGATATACAATGGCGGAAAATTATTTAAAATTCCTCTAAACAAACCTTCAGATTTAAAAGAAATTGGATTAGGTGACAAACCTTTTCCTACAATTGATGGCGTGTTGCTTTTGGATGATAACACAATTGCTCTTGTCTGTAACAACCTGAGTGGAGCAGATTTTCCGAGTGCAGTATATAAGGTAAATACCAATAATAATTGGGTGTCTGCTAATACAATAGCAGTTTTTAAAACTGGCAATACTTTCCCTACAACACTAACTAAAGCTGGTAATGATGTGTTTGTGGTCTATGCTAAACTTCAAATGCTTTTTGGAGGTAAACCTGCAGTTCAGGAATTTGAAATAACGAAAGTCAAATTTTAAAAAAACTAACAACCAAAGGGCAAACTAAAAACATAAAAATTATGTCAGAAAAATCATTAATGATTGTTAATGCAGTATTAAACCCAAACGAAAAGGAAGCATTTACTTATTACTCAGAACATTCAAGTCCATTATTTAAAAATGCGGGAGCTAAACCAGTAGGAAAATACAAGGTGGCACAAAACATTGTAGGAAATAAAAAATTTCATGTAGTAGTTGTTATGGAATTTCCTAGTAACCAAGCGATAATAGATGTTTTTGAATCAGAAGCATATAAAAAACTACTTCCATTTAGAGATAAAGCGTTTACTGAATTGGAAGTTTTTATTGGAAATCAATAAATCGAAAAGAATCAAATGTGTAAGGCTGTTTTTCAAGAACATCTCTGCACATTTTTTAATAAAAACCATTATGAAATTATTAGAAGGAAAGAAAGCTGTAATAACTGGAGGAAGTGAAGGAATCGGATATGCCATTGCAGAAGCATTTGTTAAAAATGGAGCAGATGTTCTTATTATTTCACGAAATAAAAAAAAGCTAAATAGAGCAGTAGAAAAATTATCTATTTATAATCAAAAGATGAACACAATTTCTTTTGACTTATCAGACCTTTCAAAAATTCCTGCTCTCACAAAAGAAATAAACCTAATTTATAGCAAAGTAGATGTTTTGGTAAACAATGCTGCCATAGCTT
>DRQI01000097.1 GCA_011330545.1 Flavobacteriia bacterium | reverse complement strand
GAAACGGTTATTGGCAAAAATTCTACTATTGGCGGAAATGTTTGGATTACCGAATCTATCCCCAAAAACAGCTTGGTATATCACAGTCCTGAAACAAAATTAAAACCTAAGAATTCATGAAAAGCCTCTTACAGTGTATTGGAAACACGCCGTTAGTAATGACTACCCGGCTTATCAACAATAAAAATATTACGCTTTTGTTAAAACTGGAGGGCAATAATCCGGGAGGTAGTGTTAAAGACCGTGCGGCTTACAATATGATAAAATCGGCTATTGACAGAAACGAGATTAAAAAAGGTGATAAGCTCATTGAAGCCACTAGTGGAAATACGGGAATAGCCCTAGCGATGATAGCCAATGCCTTTGCGTTGGATATAGAACTGGTAATGCCTGAAAATGCTACCAAAGAGCGTATACAAACCATGCAGGCTTATGGTGCAAAGGTAATATTAACCCCCGCAACAACCGGTATTCTGGGCTCAAGGGATTATGCCGAACAAAAAGTGGCAGAAGGTGGCTATATCATGCTCAATCAGTTTGCGAATGATGATAATTGGAAAGCCCACTACGCTACTACGGGGCCCGAAATATGGCGCGATACCAAAGGTACTATCACTCATTTTGTGTCGGCTATGGGTACTACGGGTACCATTATGGGAACGTCTACTTTTTTAAAGGAACAAAACGATGCCATACAAATTGTCGGGGCGCAACCTACTGATAATTCTAAAATTCCCGGTATTAGAAAATGGCCAAAGGAATATTTACCGAAAATTTTTAATCGGAAAAAAGTAGACCGGATTATTGAAGTGAGTGAGCAGGAAGCAAAGGCAATGACTAGGCGATTGGCCAAAGAGGAAGGTATTTTTGCCGGCATGAGCAGTGGCGGTGCTGTTGCTGTTGCCCTAAAATTAGCCAAGACTTTAGACAAAGGGGTGTTAGTGGCTATTATTTGTGATAGGGGCGATCGGTATTTATCTTCTGATTTGTTTGAGTGATGGCTATTTCAGAATATATGCTGTTGGTGTTTTCTGCCATACTGGTGTAAATACAAGTATATCTTACTGAAAATATGGGCTTTAAAAATTTATGAGGCTGCTTAATTGAGAGAGTTGGTTTCGGCCTTTAGCCCCGAGGTTTCGTGTAATGATTACCGGTGTTGTAACACGTTTTTATTTTCGATTATTCCTTAATTTAGATAAATTTTTTCTAAAACTCGTGTTTATTAAATTCTTATTCTTACTCAAATTCAGAGGTGGATTTAGTCTATTAATCAATTGATTTTCCATATCATTAAAATCGGAATTTGGTAAAAAATACATTACTAAATTCAAATTCATCCATTCACTCAATTCAGGCTCATTACTCTTTTTTATTTGCGAATTCATTCACTATTTTACAGTTGTCTATTAAATAAAATGTCAAATCTTTCATAAACAAATCTGAACTTACTTCAAAAGACAAATCATAAACTTTCATCATTTCTTCTATATTCTCAGATAACTTTGGAACCATAGCATTAGAAAGTTTTTCTTGACTAAAGTTTTCAACTTCTCCTTTGGTCAAGATTTCACAAACCTCAATTCCAACTGATTCTATAAAGTCTCTCTTTTTCTTATTCTTTCTTCGTTCTTTTTTGCTTAGAGATTTATTAATGTCTATATCGACTTTAGCAATTAAATTTTTCTCTAGATAATTTTTTTGTTCGATTGTTGGTTTTATTACTTGATAATAAATTTTTACGGCTCTACAGGACTTGAAAGCAATAATTTTACTCAATTTATTTTTAACACCAATCGTGGCGATAGTTTTGACAAGTTCTTTAGGATTCAAATCATCATTTAAATCAGATATTAATACTATTCCTTGACTAAATTCAAAACTTTCTTCAGTATATAATTTTTGAGATGAAATTATCTTATATGATACAGTTTTTTGAGACTTAACTCCCGTTTCTAATCTCTCAAATTTATCCACACAATCAAAATCAGAACTTTCTTGCGCAAAATTTATTAAAGGTAATACTGTAAAAAAGATTAATATTAAATGTTTTGTTATGTTCATCATATGTTTGCCAACAATTATATAAAAACATTGCGTTTATATCCCTTATGCCTGCAAGGTACTAAAAACACAAAAATAATTACAGCTTAGTCATGGCTTTATTGAATTAATATCTTACCCTTCCGTCCACGCCTTCGGCGTGGCCACCTTCCCTCTTTGGGGAAGGAGTTTACCAGCCGGCTTCAAATATTATTTTATACTGTTTTAAATCAATACGTGTTAATTCCCCTCCTTTTTTAAGGAGGGGTGGGACGCGCCAAAAGCGCGTCTCGGGGTGGTTTTTTCAAACCTGAAATTTATTCTAAAAACCATAATCAGGCCTCAAATAAGCGTTTTTAAATCCTTTGCGTTTTTGATAAAACGATGGGTTGTTTAAAACTAAAAGCCTTTACAAAAGAGCTTTAACTTCGATACTTTATTTTTTAGTGCTTTGTGTAACGATTACCGTTGTTGTGTATAGTTCTTATTTCCGATTTAATCGTTGGTTCATCAATAAAATACTCCACATCGCAAAAAAATCAGAACCCTTAAACGCAGGAATAATAAATTTTTCAGAATTTAGATTAGTGATTGTCAATTCATCCCATTCTGCCTTTCTAATTGATTCCCTTGTTGCTTTTTTTCCGGTTTCACTAATTTCAACTAGCGATTGAGGTCGAAATTCCTTTATATCGCTAATTAAAAGACTTTCAAATTTGTCATATTCGCCCCAAATTATTTTCCGAGTTGTGATTATAGTCCATTTATCGTTTTTCGGTTGGGTAAAAACCAAAACAGGAATTCCAGTATTTAGATTTTTAAATAATTCTGAGTAATACTTTTTGTTTTCAGCAGGTAAACTTTCGAATAAGAACGAATGTTTGGTCGGAAGACTGTGTTTTACAGCTTTCCACTTTAATCTTTTCGCAATATATTCATCTGTTTTCTGCATTTCTCAAAATTGGGTACAATGTTCGTGGCTATGATTAGTAAGGAATTTCGAAGGGCTGAGCTTTCAATTAAGCACTTAGCCAAATATTTTATTTAATAGACATGTAAAAATAAAAAATTTCTTGAAACCAACTATCCCCGAGGCAAGCCATAGGGGTATTTCGCTGATTTCATACCCAGTCAAGCAGGGCACAAGCTTTGACCTTAGGGTCAAAAACCGAAATTTGGTATTTTACCTCACCCGAAACTGCCTTTTGCAGTTTCGACCCTGCCTACCGTCAGGCAGGCTCTCCCAAGGAGAGGTAAATCGGAAACCCTGCCTGCGG
>DRQI01000096.1 GCA_011330545.1 Flavobacteriia bacterium | reverse complement strand
TAAATTGGAAGCATTCAGGCGATTTTGGTAAAGAAACCGGAGCACATGGCGGTGTTTGGGAATGCCCCGACCTGTTTGAAATAACGGTTGACGGAACGAATGAAAAAAAATGGGTACTCATTATCAGTATTGATACCGGCGCGCCAAACGGTGGCTCAGGAACGCAATATTTTATTGGAGATTTTGATGGAAATACGTTTACCTGTGAGCATGACGATGTAAAATGGATTGATTTGGGTACTGATAATTATGCCGGTATCACCTATAACAATACCCCAACTGAAAAGCGAATATGCATTGCTTGGATGAGCAATTGGCAATATGGGCAAGAAGTGCCTACAAAACCTTGGAGAGGGGCTATGACTTTACCAAGAGAATTATCGCTGGTAAAAGAACATAATCAATACGTTGTACATAGCCATATGGTGCCATCTTTTCAATCGATAAAAACCAATGTTTTAAAAAGAGATACCATAGACCTTACCGATATTTTTATAGTAGAACACCCTAATTTTAATCAATCGGAAATTAGTTTTGTTGCCAATTTATCAAAAAATATCCGCTTACAATTTAAGAATGCAAAAGGTGAGTGCCTGATTCTTGAGATAAACCCTTTACAAGGTGAAATAATAGTAGACAGAAGAAAATCGGGCTTTGTAAATTTTGAAAAAAGGTTTGCCAATAAAATTCATGTATGCCCTTATAAAAAGGTTGCTAAAGATGCGAATATAAGTATTGTTCTAGATTGGTCTTCTGTTGAATTTTTTGTTGATAACGGCAAATATGTAATGACCGATTTGCTATTTCCGTCAGAGTTTTATAACGTATTAGAGATTTCGTCTGATGAAAAAAATGCTATTGGCAATTTTAATATAAATGCTATAGAATCGGTTTGGAAAGAGAAACCCTGTTCAACTTAAAAAAATAATAAATGGCTATAATAACGTGTTTTGGAGAAGTGCTTTGGGATGTATTTCCAACGTACAAAAAAATAGGGGGAGCACCTTTAAACGTAGCATTGCGATTGCAATCTTTTGATTACAACACTTTTATTATCAGCAGGATAGGTAATGACGAACTCGGAGAAGAATTAGTTGAATATAGTAAAGAAAAAGGGGTAGATACATCAGCTATTCAAGTAGATAGTACCTTAAAAACAGGCGTTGTAAATGTTAGTTTAGACAATAACGGCTCAGCTTCTTATGAAATAGAATACCCTGTTGCATGGGATAAAATTGAAGTGACAAACAAAAGCATAACCATTGTAAAATCTTCAGAGGCTCTTATTTTTGGAAGCCTGGCTTGCCGCGACAATGTTTCAAAAGACACCTTATTACAGTTATTAAAATATGCACCTTTTAAAGTATTTGATGTCAACCTTCGCCCTCCGTTTTATTCGATGAATTTGATATTGGAATTGATGAATTTATCAGACTTTATTAAATGCAATGACGAAGAATTAAGTAAAATTTGCAGGGCCTTGCATTTTGATTCAACAGCAATTATAGAGCAAGTCAAATTTCTTTCACAACATACTGATACCTGTCAAATTTGTGTTACCAAAGGAAAAGACGGAGCGGTTTTGTTTTATAAAAATCAATGGTATACCCATAGTGGCTATCCTGTAAAAGTAAATGATACGGTAGGTGCCGGCGACTCGTTTTTAGCCGCATTAATTAGTAAACTTTTGCAAAGAGAAGCCCCCAAAGAAGCATTGAGTTTTGCCACGGCTGTGGGCGCCCTAGTTGCTAGTAAAGAGGGTGCAAACCCTGCGCTAAGCCAATTAGAAATAGTGAATTTTGTGAGAAATAGTGCTAAAAATATTGATTAGTAAATTCATTTCTTTGTAAAAAAATTAACATGAATTTCTAATGACAAGTTTTGTTGGGAGCACAACTTCTTTATGTGTGATATCGTTATGCTGTTGTAAATTTCTAATTTCAGAAAGTAAAATTTCCATTGACATTTCACCCATTTTGTAGGCAGGTTGGTCAACTGTAGAGAGGGTAGGCGTAACCACAGAAGACATAAACCAATTGCTGAAACCAAAAACCGCGATATCTTCCGGAATTTTAACTTGTTGTTCTCTGAGGTACTTAATAGCACCAATAGCAATTAAATCAGTTATGGCAAAAATGGCATCAACTTTAATGCCTGTAGTTATCATTTTTTTTGCACTGGCATACCCATCTTCAAAATCAGCATTATTATTACACATAAAAACCAGCGTAGGGTCAAATTCAATATTGTTATCAATGAGGGCTTGTTTGTAGCCTTCAAACCTGTCGACGGCATTTTTTGGGTTAAAATCTCCCCTAAAATGGGCTATTTTTTTATATCCTTTTTTAATGAGGTACACCACAGAATTATAAGCAGCTTTAAAATCGTCAATAACAACTTTTGAACACGGGATAGAAGGCTCAATTTTATCAAACAGTACTAATGGGACATTTCTTTTGATAATTTTATTCAAATGCACAAATTCATTGGTTTTGTTAGAGAGAGAAATTAAAATACCGTCAACCCTTTTGTCAAGTAATAAGTTCACTTGTTTTTTTTCAAGAGAAAAATTTTCATTAGATTGAAGAAGAATTACCAAATATTCATCTTTTTCAGCCCTTTTAATGATGCCGTCAATTATTTTTGAAAAGAAGTGGTGCACCGTAGTGGGTATTATTACGCCAATGGTTTTAGTTTGTTTTTTTCGCAAGTTGACAGCCACCTGATTAGGAGTGTAGTTGAGTAACCTAGCAGCATGCAACACTTTCTTCTTTGTAGCATCGCTTATTTCAAAAGAACCGTTTAGGGCTTTAGAAACCGTTGCTTTAGAGAGCCCAAGTTTATTCGCTATGTCTTTTAATGTAATTTGTGGCATCACTCTAAATTAGTATATTTCTCAATACAAGAGGCAAAAAAGCAACTATTTTTTTCAAAAATTATTGAAGGTGTAAAATTTATGAGAATGAATACATTTTGTGCTTCTAATTCGTCATAAATAGTACCCTTTAAATATAGCTATTTATTTTCTAAATAAATCGGTTCATTACAGTATCCTGCAATTTAATTACATAGGCCTAAAAAGTTCGTTAAGATTGGATATGAAACCCAACAGGCGGCAATTTATAGATTGGTTATGATTACGAAACCGTTTTCGCAGTGCAATTATTAACACGAAACCGTTTTCGTGTTCATAAATTTTTAGGATGCACGTAATTTTATCATATATTCGAATAATCATAATGAAGGCTATATCTTTTAAAGAATAAAAGAAAGGAAACTATTTTTTAAGATATTTTGGTTTATCAAAAAATGTAATGGAGAAATCCTAATAATACAAATTATTGACTGAATTGTATTAGTTTATACAATAATCTATCCAGTTATTTGTATTTGGCAATGTATTTTATTAAATTACATTTCTTAAAAATAGAACCTCGAAAATTCAATAGTAAAACAAAATTAAAAAATATTTAACTAAAAAACACAAGTTAAATAAATTTAATTGATTTAAAGTAAGAAACAAACGCTTACTACCAGCTTTGATAGGTACGATGTTCAAGAATTTCAATTTGTAAGAAATAAGCCACTGTTACAAATTGAAGTATTAAATTTAAAAATAACTAACTTAAATAATTATGAATTTTAATCTACTAAAAAAATTACTATTTTTAAGTATTATGCTAACGACTAGTATAATATTTGCACAGACAGTAACTGGTACGGTAACTGGCGACGATGGCCCATTACCGGGAGTTAATGTCATTGAAAAAGGTACAACAAACGGTGTTATAACAGATTTTGACGGAAAGTATTCTATTGATGTCGGTGCCGATGCTGTACTGGAATTTAGTTTTATAGGCTATGCAACTCAAGAAGTTGTTGTAAACGGACGAAGTGTAATCGATGTAAAACTTGTAGAAGACACACAAGCCTTAGATGAGGTGGTGGTG
>DRQI01000095.1 GCA_011330545.1 Flavobacteriia bacterium | reverse complement strand
TGATTTAAAACAAGATAATGATGTGTTAGACACTTGGTTTTCATCATGGTTATGGCCCATTAGTGTATTTGACGGAGTTTTACATCCTGATAATGAAGAAATAAACTATTATTACCCTACCAACGACTTAGTTACTGGGCCTGATATAATTTTCTTTTGGGTAGCGAGAATGATTTTTGCAGGATATGAACTTAGAGATGAAAAACCTTTTGAAAATGTGTACTTTACCGGAATTGTAAGGGATCACCTAGGGCGTAAAATGTCAAAACAATTAGGCAATTCGCCCGACGCATTGCAATTGATAGAAGATTATAGTGCCGATGCCGTTCGTGCCGGAATGATGTTGTTGAGTTCGGGGGCAGGCAATGATTTGTTATTTGACGAATCAAAATTACAACAAGGCAGGGCATTTTCTAATAAAATATTCAATGCGTTTCGATTGATAAACGGATGGGAAGTTTCAGATGCGATACCACAACCCGAAGTAAACAAAATGGCCTTGCAATGGTATGATGCCAAATTTCAAGAAGCCTTTGCCCATTTAGAAGACCACTTTTCTAAATACAGATTGTCTGATGCCCTTATGGCTGTTTATAAGTTAATTTGGGATGACTTTTGTTCATGGTTGCTAGAGATGGTGAAACCGGTGTATCAGCAGCCTATAGACCGGCAAACTTTTGATGCCGTAGTACAAATTCTTGAAAATAATTTAAAATTACTACATCCCTTTATGCCATTTTTAACCGAAGAGATTTGGCATCTTATCAAAGAGAGGACCTCTGATGAAGCCTTGATTGTTTCGCGGTATCCTGAACAAATACCGTATGACAAACAGCGCATCGTTGATTTTGAATATACTGCCGAAGTGGTTTCGGCCATTCGGAATATCCGTAAAGAAAAAAACATTCCTTTTAAAGACCAATTGGCTGTTTTTGTCGCTGCAAAAGAAAGGTATAATGCTGATTTTGATGTGATTATTAAAAAACTATGCAATGTTTCGACTATTGAAAATACTAAAGAAAAAATTGCCAATTCGGTTTCATTTAGGGTAAAATCAAACGAATATTTTATTCCCGTTTCCGGAACCATCAACGTAGCCGAGGAAATAAAAAAACTAACCGATGAATTAAATTATACCGAAGGTTTTTTACAATCGGTTCGTAAAAAACTGTCTAATGAACGTTTTGTAAATAATGCACCGGCAAAAGTAATTGAGATAGAACGTAAAAAAGAAGCCGATGCGTTGACTAAAATAGAAACGTTGAAAGCGAGTTTAAATACGTTGAAGTAATTGTTTGTGTACTATGAAACCAACAGCAATAGCCAAATGGCATGAAATACTCAAGGCAAAAAACCCTGAAAGGTTACAAAACCTTTTGGATGAGTATGTTGTATTTCATTCTCCGGTAGTACATACGCCTCAAGAAGGAAAAGAAATTACCTCAAAATACCTAACGGCCGCTTTTTATGTTTTGTACAATGATTCGTTTCACTATGTGCGTGAAATTATAGGCAGTAGCCATGCCGCCTTAGAATTTACGGTTGAAATTGAAGGTATCTTTATCAATGGCGTAGATTTGATATCGTGGAATGATAATGATAAAATTACCGATTTTAAAGTGCTTATTCGCCCTTTAAAAGCCATTCAATTGATACACCAAAAAATGTCGATGCAATTGTAGGCTAAAAAACGACTTTTTAAGAGCGTATAATTGCTATTTCTTTTTTAAGTAAATAGCGGCACCAACAGTTACTTCGCTCCATGTTTTACTCACGCCGTCATCACCTTTGTGTTTTTCAAAACAGGCTTTGGCTAAGGAGGCTAGGGCAGATTGGGCATTCCAGTCGTCTAGGTTCATAGTGCCTTCTAATTCAATCATTTGCCCGCTGTCAATATAGGTTACCGGTATTTTATTTTGTACGCCGTTCATTAATAAATCAATATTTCCGGTGCCGTCATTTTTTAAGTGTAATGTTCCGGTTAATGAAACGGTTGCATCCATAATTCCAAAAAACAATTGTTTTAATTTTCCGTCGCGTTCTTCATTTCCGGAGTTTAAACTGCTAATCGGAATTTCAAATTTGGCGCCATCTAATGCTCCTACTGCTGTGGTATCTGTCTTAGTGTTGGTAATAGTAATTTCTTTAAATTCTCCTTTAACTCCTACTTTGGCTGTTGTTTTGTAACCCGTCCATTTAACCGTAACCGTTTTTTGTTCAACGGAGTATTTTGCAGGTTCTTTTTTTATTTCTTTTTTACATGAAATGACTAATGTCAAACTCAAAAGGGTTATGACCGGAATAATTGTAATTTTTTTTAAATGTTTCATCTGTTTAAATTTTATTTATTTTTAATTGTCAGATGGAATTATTCACATCTAATTTATTTATTTTACCTTGAAGAACCATCTGCTTAGCTGATGGTAATGTCCTCTTGGCTTTGCTTGCCTACTTTTTCAGGCCTGTTTATAATAATCTTGTTGCTCATTGCCCCTTATAGGGATTTTCTAAAGCCACCTTCTCAGAAGGTGTGATTTTTACTTTTCAATTGAGTTCATGAATCTTTGATTTCGCCGAGAATCATTTTGGTTAGTATCAACTTAATTGTTATGGCTCATTTCATATTATAAAATTTTTTGTTTTGTTATGTTTTCTACTAATTCAATATATTTTTCTTTGGCCTCATTTTCACTAATATCATTTAGCTGAAATAAGGCATTCAATTTGAAAGCATTTCTCAAAGCACTCTGCCCCGAGGGTGTTGAGTACGATTTGCCTTTGGTTGCCAACTTGTAATATGCATAAAATTTAAGCATTGTATCGGGCGGCAATTTTTGGGTCATGGCTGAGGCTATCTCAAAGGCTTTTTCAAATTTTTGATCAAGATTTTGCATCGTATTCGGCGATTATGGTCTCTCCACCTTTTGATTTTTGGTTCAATGAAACATTAATTTTCATGTCCAAAGGTAAAAAAATATCAATTCTTGAACCAAATTTTATAAAACCGGCATCGGTACCTTGAACAACAGTTTCATTTTCAATGGCGTAATTAACGATACGCCGAGCCACCGCCCCTGCAATTTGCCTGTATAAAATTTTACCAACGGTATCATTTTCTATAACGATGGTAGTCCTTTCATTTTCTTCTGACGATTTCGGATGCCAGGCTACTAAATACTTTCCGGGATGGTATTTGCTAAAAATTACTTTTCCGCTTATAGGGTATCTCGTTACATGTACATTTAAAGGCGACATAAAGATGGATATTTGTTTGCGTTTATCCTTAAAGAATTCTTTTTCTATCACTTCTTCAATAACGACTATTTTTCCATCGGCCGGAGCAATAATCTGATAGGGGTTTTCTATAGTATTGCGTTTCGGGTTTCTAAAAAATTGAAGGATTAAAATATAAACAATGACAAAAGCGATAAGAATTAATTTTCTGAGCCATTCAATATCGATGAAGGTTTCCGTTAAGAAAATTAACAAAACCAATAGCATCATTGAGATTATAATAATGGTATATCCTTCTTTATGAAACATGTATCGTTTGGTGTTCGTTTTTTAAGATTGTCAAATGATATGTAAATATACATAAACAAAAGGCGCGGCAAAAATTATGCTGTCTAACCTGTCTAAAAAGCCTCCGTGGCCGGGAATGAAATTACTGCTGTCTTTAAGTCCGGCTTCTCTCTTGAATTTAGACTCTATTAAATCGCCTAAGAGTCCGAAAACTACAACAATAGCTGCTACTATTATCCAATTGGTATATGAGATGTCATCAAAATATTTCGCTATGAAATACGAACCGATTAATGCGGCAGCCAATCCGCCAAAAGCACCTTCAACGGTTTTATTGGGAGATACTTTTACGTATAATTTTGTTTTTCCTATGGTACTTCCCACCAAATAGGCAAAAGAATCATTAATCCATATCAATATAAAAACCCCAATAATTATGTTGGGGTGATACGTTGAATGGATAAAGGGTATTTGTGTCAATAGTGTAAACGGAATGACAATGTATGCCAATGCTAAAAAATAATGTCCTAATTTACTGGATGTCAAACTGATTTTAGGTTTGAACAATTGGTAAATAAATGGAATAAAAACACTAATAATTAGAAAAAAATGAAGGTATCTGGAATTTAAAAATGACAAATGGGCAAACCTAAAATAAAAAATAGTAGCTACTACAAATGTCCATTTATAACTGAGATTGATGATTTTTTTTAACTCAAAAAGGCACAAGAGCATCAAGATATAAAAAACGATATAAAATGATTCTTTTGCATATAAAATAGAACCTATAATTACACTGATATATACAAGGCCTGAAAGTGCCCTTACAAGAAGTTCACGCATTTTATAAATCTTCTAATAATAGCAAATATAGGCTTTTTGCATTATTATTGCCGAAGCTCAAAAAATCTTCGTCAACCCTTTCGGGGATATAGCTTTTTATAGAACTGATATTGGTAGGGAAATTTTTTCGATAGGTTTTACGCAAGCCCATTAAACCTTCGCTTTTATTTCGTACCAATTGGCTGGTGTTGGCAAAAACGATGAAATGCTCCGGTAAATCGGCTATCTTTTTTTCGCGTACTTGTTCTGACGAAAATAAAATACTGCCGTCTTCTGAAATTAGATGTTCACAGTTGGTAAAGAATGGGTAGGCATTATTTATTTCTGTGGTACTTTCTTCACCGATAATGGTTATTATTTTTTTTAAGTCATCATTGATACACACTACTTTCTCCCAATGGTTTTCATTGATGATATGTACCAAGTTTTGATTTACTTCTTCTTGATGTGTACAGTACAAAAATTTACCGCCTTTATGGATAAAATTTTGCACAAAAGCATCATCTAAAGCAAGGTTGGAAGTATCTCTAATAGCTGTATCGGTAGTTTCATCAACAGTAGGTTTTTGTTGAAATATTTTTTTAAAGAGATTCATTG
>DRQI01000094.1 GCA_011330545.1 Flavobacteriia bacterium | reverse complement strand
AGAAATGAACAGCCAATTAAAACGAGTTTTCAGTTAAAAGACGCCTTACAGCGCTTTTTGCCAAAAAATAAAGAACATAAAATAATGGCGCAGGTTTTTCAAGCCATAAGAATTGAAGTCAATCAAGAGCTCGAAGCCTTGAAAGAATTCTTATTGCAAACCGAAGAATTGATAGTAATTGGAGGTAAGTTGAGTGTTATCTCATACCATTCTTTAGAAGACAGGTTGGTAAAACGCTTTATCCGTAGTGGGGTATTTGAAGGAGAGCCCGAAAAAGATTTTTACGGAAATAGTACAGTTCCCTTCAAAAAAGGAAAGCTGATAACACCAACCCCCGAAGAAATAAAAAATAATAATAGGGCACGAAGCGCCAAACTGAGAATAGCAACAAGAATATAAAAAAGTGAAACAGACCATTTACAACGTATTAAAAGGAAAGTTTTTAGTAGATGAAGGCGCCGCCAAAAATTGGGGTATGCTCATTTTCTTAGCGAGCTTGGCCCTGATTATGATTGGCAGCTCACACAGTATCGATAAAAAAGTCCAAAAAATTGCAGTGCTCAATAAAGAAATGAGAGAGTTGCGCTCAGCTTTTGTAGCGACGCGTTCAGATTTGATGAAACTCAAGATGGAATCAACAATTATCAGAAAGTTAGAGACAAAAGGATTGTATATCGCCGAAAATCCACCACAAAAAATTATAGTAAAAGAATAGAAATTGGCAGTAGAAAAAAAGAACATATTGAACAGATTGTATTTGCTAGCAGGTTTTATGTTCTTATTTGCCATAGCGATTATGTATAAACTTATTGATATTCAATTTGTTAAAGGAGATATGTATCGCCAAAAAGCAGCAGCAAGAACCGTTAAAAACTTCGAAATAAAAGCCAATAGGGGTAATGTATATACCGCAGATGGCAGCCTGTTGGCCACTTCGGTTTCTAAATACGATATCCGTATGGATGCCGTA
Organism: Flavobacteriia bacterium; assembly: GCA_011330545.1. GTDB lineage: Bacteria > Bacteroidota > Bacteroidia > Flavobacteriales > Flavobacteriaceae > Aureibaculum. Next base: position 4,775 of record DRQI01000094.1, on the reverse strand, counting down.
ACCGTATCAGCCGAAAATTTCGAAAAAAATATAAAAGGGTTGAGCAAAGCACTCTCTAAAATGCTTGGTAAAACACCCGGTTTTTACGAAAACTATATCCGAAAAGCCCGAAAAAACAAAAACAGGTACCTGTTTATTACCCGAGACCTAAGCTATAATCAGTACCTAAAAATAAAAACATTTCCCATTTTTAAACTAGGGGTTTATAAAGGCGGTTTTATTGCAGAGCAACGTACCGTTAGAGAACACCCCATCGGTAAAATAGCAGAGCGCGCTGTTGGCTATGACGATTATAGAGGAAGGGTAGGCATTGAAGGGAATTTTCATAACTACCTGCAAGGCAAAAACGGAAAACGCCTAAAACAACGCATTGCAAAAGGGCAATGGAAACCCTTAAACGATAACAATGAAGTAGAACCCGTTGACGGCAAGGATATAATTACTACCATAGATTTAAACATTCAAGACATTGCACATCATGCTTTGCTCGCACAGTTAGAAAGGTATGAAGCCGACCACGGTACCGTAGTGGTGATGGAAACCAAAACAGGCGAAGTGAAGGCTATTGCCAATTTAGGAAGAAATTTAGAAGGTAAGTATTACGAGCGTTTGAATTATGCCGTAGGCGAATCACACGAACCCGGTTCTACCTTTAAATTGATGAGTATTATGGTTGCCCTGGAAGATAAAGTAATTGACACTTCAACCGTCATAGATACCGAAAAAGGAAAATATAAAGTATACGATAGAACGGTAAAAGATTCGCATAGGGGAGGTTACGGAAAAATATCTGCTGCCAGAGTTATTGAAGTATCCTCAAATGTTGGTATTGTTAAGCTAATTGAAAAATACTATGGCCAAAACCCTCAAAAGTTTATTGACGGATTAAGACGAATGGAAATTGGTAAAAAATTAGGACTGCCTATTAAAGGCGAAGGCATTCCAACCCTGCCAAACCCAAAAGATAAGAAAAACTGGTATGGCACCTCTTTAGCATGGATGACACATGGTTATGGCGTGTCAATTACCCCCATGCAAACCTTGACGTTTTACAATGCCGTTGCCAATAATGGCGAAATGGTAAAACCTAGGTTTATCAAAGAAATCAGAACACAAGATAAAGTCATTCAAAAGTTTACAAAAGAAGTAATTAATCCGAAAATCTGCTCGCAAGAAACCATTGATAAAGTAAAAGAGATAATGAAAAATGTGGTAAAAAGAGGAACGGCTACCAATATTTACAACAAAAACTATGAATTGGCAGGCAAAACGGGTACTTGCCAAACCGAATATTGGACAGGCCAAACAAAATACATTTCATCCTTTGTTGGGTATTTTCCGGCCAATGACCCGAAGTATTCATGTATCGTTGTTATCCACAAACCCAAAAAAGAAATAGGGTATTACGGCGCCGATGTTGCCGGCCCTGTTTTCAAGCAAATAGCACATAAAATTTATACCGAAACCCCAACAATCGACGAGGTTAAAAATTTAAAAGACAATCCTAAAAGTATCGATACAAGTTTTGATAAATACTATAAGATTGCCCGAAAAGAATCCAATAGTATGCCGAACCTCAAAAATATGGCGGGTATGGATGCCGTAGCAATATTAGAAAATATGGGCATGAAAGTACATTTTAAAGGTACCGGAAAAGTCGTTGCCCAATCAGTAAAAGCCGGAGAGAAATTAGATAAAAACACCATTATAGAACTGACACTTTCGTGAAAAAGTTAAAAGACATATTATATAGAGTCGCTGTAGAATTAGTACACGGCAGTACCGATATCAATATACATGCGCTTGCTTTTGATTCGCGTAATATTGGCGATAATGATGTGTTTGTTGCAATTAAGGGTACACTTACCGATGGCCATCAATACATATCGTCGGTTATAAAAAACGGTGCTACCGCAATACTCTGTGAAACGTTACCGCCAACCATTAAGGCAGGGGTAACCTATGTCAGGGTAAAAGATACCCAAAAAGCATTGGCTATTATGGCTGATAATTTTTACGGCAATCCGTCTCGGCAATTACAACTTATCGGAATCACGGGTACTAACGGAAAAACCACCGTTGCTACCCTTTTGTACCATCAGTTTAAAAACGCCGGCTATCAAGCAGGTTTACTGTCTACCGTTAAAGTCTTGGTAGGCACACAAGAATTTCCGGCAACGCATACTACCCCAGATTCAATTACTATCAATAACTATTTACGGTCTATGGTAGATAATGGGGTTACCCACTGCTTTATGGAAGTGAGTTCACACGGTATCCACCAAAAAAGAACCGAAGGCTTACATTTTTCAGGAGGTATTTTTACCAATTTATCACATGATCATTTAGACTATCACAACTCTTTTGCTGAGTACCGTGATGTAAAAAAAATATTTTTTGACCAACTGCCAAAAACGGCTTTCGCATTGGTCAATATTGACGATAAAAATGGTGCGGTTATGCTTCAAAATACCGGTGCTAAAAAATATACCTATGCCCTCAGAACAGTAGCAGATTATAAAGGTAAAATTTTAGAAAATAGCCTTAACGGATTGTTGCTCACTATCAATAACAATGAAGTATGGACAAAATTAATAGGCACTTTCAATGCCTATAATATTTTGGCAATTTATGCAACGGCAGATTTACTAGGGATTGAACCCATAGAGAATTTGCGGTTAATCAGTAAGTTAGAAAGCGTAAGCGGCCGCTTTCAATATTTGATTTCAGAAGGAGGCATTACTGCTATTGTAGATTATGCCCATACCCCCGATGCCTTAAAAAATGTACTCGAAACAATAAATGCCATTAGAACACATAATGAACAGGTAATTACCGTAGTAGGCTGTGGAGGAGATAGGGATAAAGCCAAACGCCCGAAAATGGCACATATTGCTACCCAACTTTCCAATCAGGCAATTTTCACTTCCGATAATCCGAGAACCGAAAATCCTCAAACTATCATAGAAGAAATGGAAACCGGTGTAGCACCGCAAAATTTTAAAAAATTCCTGTCGATTGTAGACAGAAAGCAAGCCATCAAAACAGCGAGCAAATTAGCAGAAAGAGGAGATATTTTATTGATTGCCGGCAAAGGGCATGAAGCCTATCAAGAAATTAATGGCATACGAACAGATTTTGATGACTATAAAATCATTACCGAAACCTTAAAAGAATTACAAAAATAAAACCAACGCTATAGATGTTATATTACTTATTTGATTATTTAGAAAAACACTATCACCTGCCCGGAGCATCACTGTTTCAGTATATCTCTTTTAGGTCAGCGTTGGCATTTGTGTTCTCTTTAGCGATATCAACCATTTTCGGAAAGAAAATTATCAATAAACTCAGGCGCTTGCAAATAGGCGAATCAGTCAGAGATTTAGGCTTAGACGGCCAAATTCAAAAAGCAGGAACCCCAACCATGGGTGGACTCATCATTATTCTGGCAACACTTTTACCCGTATTATTATTTGCAAAATTGCACAATGTATATATCATTATTCTATTAGTAACTACCCTATGGATGGGCTTGATAGGCTTTATCGACGATTATATCAAAGTATTTAAAAAAGATAAAGAAGGCTTAAAAGGCCGGTTTAAAATCTTAGGGCAAGTAACACTAGGCATATTCGTAGGGCTGACCTTGTATTTTTCTCCCAAAGTAGTCGTTAAAGAACAGTTGAGAAATCCACAAACAGTACAAACACAAGGGCAATTAACCACAACAACAGTAGGCCTGTTTGGCGAAGAGCACAAATCACTAAAAACAACCGTACCCTTTTTTAAAGATAATGAGTTTAACTATTCAGACCTCGTAAGTTGGATGGGTGACGGTGCCGAAAAATATGCATGGATAGCCTTTATACTTGTGGTGGTGTTTATTATTACGGCCGTTTCAAACGGCGCCAACTTAACCGATGGTATCGATGGCCTGGCAGCAGGCTCCTCAGCAATTATAGTTTTGGCTTTAGGAGTTTTCGCATGGGTATCAGGTAACATCATATTTGCCAATTATTTAAATGTAATGTACATCCCTAATTCAGGTGAAATGACCATTTTCATCAGTGCCTTTGTAGGCGGGCTAGTAGGATTTCTTTGGTACAATACCTATCCGGCACAAGTTTTTATGGGTGATACAGGGAGTTTAACCATCGGCGGAATCATCGCCGTATTGGCTATCGCCGTACGCAAAGAATTATTGATACCCATTTTAGCCGGAATTTTTATGGCAGAAGTACTATCTGTCACATTACAAGTAAGCTATTTTAAATATACCAAGAAGAAATACGGTGTAGGAAAACGCATTTTTTTAATGTCTCCATTGCACCATCATTACCAAAAGAAAGGATACCAAGAAAGTAAAATTGTTGTCCGTTTTTGGATTATAGGAATCATGTTGGCGGTATTGTCAATACTAACACTGAAAGTGAGGTAAAAGATTTGTGAATGTAGGTTTTAGAATTATGAAATAATGAGTGGGAAGTTAAAAATACAACCGTCAATCGAAAATCGAAAATCAAAAATCGAAAAGTTGGTTGTACTCGGTGCCGGAGAAAGTGGCGTAGGAACGGCAATTCTTGCAACACAAAAAGGATATGATGTGTTTGTTTCAGATAGTGGAACAATAACTAAAAAACATAGAGAAGTTCTTTTACATAATGAGATTCGTTTCGAAGAAAGAAAACATACCAAAGAAGATATTTTGGATGCTGATATCGCAATGAAAAGCCCGGGAATTCCTGATAAAGTAAGCATAGTTCAAGGCCTGT
>DRQI01000093.1 GCA_011330545.1 Flavobacteriia bacterium | reverse complement strand
GCCACCTACTATAATTCCGGTATTTTTGTCATAAAAATCGACACTGTAAATTCCGGTCATTGCCTTTCCTTGAATAATAGGTGTATTAAAAACTTTCCAACTTTTACCCTTGTCTTTTGAGTAAAATACACGAGCTTTTTTGCCACCGGTAACAATCCATACTTGATTGCCCAAAACTTTAACATTGGTATTACTTGCTGCAAAAGCAGCTTCTCCCTTTTCAACCTTAGGAAGCACATTACAGGGAAGTTTTTTCCAAGTATTTCCACCATCATTTGTAACAATAACCGAAAGACAACTTCCTATCGGATCTCCAACTGCTATGCCTTCCTTATCATTCCAAAAAGCCATTGCATCATAAAAAACACCTTCTTTTTTTTCAATATAAACCTCTTCAATATTAGTAGCCTCGTCATTGTTATAACCAATTTTGTATAAAACAGCAGGGTTTTCGATACTTAACACAAATACTGCTTGAGAGGTACGTGCTATGGCTCTAAATTGTAACGGTTTCTCGTCGTATTTTACAATAGCTACTTTTTTTTCTTTTCCGCTTAACAACCCAACCACTCCTTTGTTGGCGGCAAACCAAGTTTTATTTGTATCTATCGGGCTAATTGCTCTTACACTCAAACTATCCTGTAACAAAGGCGTAATCTCAACACTATTAATTTTATTAGATTGCTTTGTACAAGAAATAAAAAAAATGCCCATTACTAAAAACCAATAAATCTTCATTGTTAAAAATTTTTGCCAAAAATAACCAAAACAAACTAGGTTAATAATATCTTTGCAAACAATTTACACTTCATGAGATTACACCGTAATTTAGTATTTGCAACCATAGATTCGCTTCAATTAATTTTTAACGAAAAAAAACAAGCAGATAAAGTTCTAAAAAACACGTTAAAAAGAGACAAACGTTGGGGGTCCAGAGATCGAGGTTTTATAGCCGAAACAACCTACGATATTGTTAGGTGGAAACGCTTGTATGCTAAAATAGCCGATGTAAAAGAACCTTTTAAACGAGATGATTTGTTTAGACTTTTCGCCGTTTGGGCTACGTTGAGAGGAATTAAACTACCCGATTGGAACTATTTTGAAGGAACTCCCACTCGCAGAATTAAAGGAAAATTTGACGAGTTAAGTGCTATTAGAAAATACCGAGAATCCATTCCGGACTGGCTGGACAAAACAGGGGAAAAAGAATTGGGAAATCAATGGGATAAAGAAATTCACTCGCTTAATGAATTAGCTCCAGTTGTATTAAGAGTAAACACACTAAAAACATCGGTTAAAGAAGTTCAAAATAAATTGTCTGAACTTGAAATTGAAACCAAACAGTTAAAAAATCATCCGGATGCGTTATTACTAAAAGAACGCACTAATGTTTTTACAACACAGCTCTTTAAAGACGGTTGGTTTGAAGTTCAAGATGCGTCTTCGCAAAGAGTAGCACGTTTTTTAAACCCTAAATCAGGAATGCGAGTGGTAGATGCTTGTGCAGGTGCAGGCGGAAAAACATTACACATAGCCTCACTAATGGAAAACAAAGGGCAAATAATAGCACTGGATATTTACAAAAACAAACTTAAAGAATTAAAACGCAGAGCAAAAAGAAACGGAGCACACAATATAGAACCCCGAGTAATTGAGTCTTCAAAAACAATAAAAAAATTGTTTGAAAAAGCCGACAAAGTTTTAATCGATGCCCCTTGTTCGGGTTTAGGTATATTAAAACGAAATCCCGATGCCAAATGGAAATTACAACCCGAATTTTTAACCAAAATAAAACAAACTCAACAAGAACTTTTACAATCTTATAGCCGTATGGTCAAACCAAACGGGCAATTGGTTTATGCTACCTGCTCGATTCTTCCTTCTGAAAATAACGAACAAGTTAAAAAATTCTTAACATCAGAAAAGGGAAAAGATTTTTCGTTATTAAAAGAAGAAACCATTTTGCCTAGTACATCCGGTTTTGATGGTTTTTATATGGCTTTACTTCAAAAAAAATAAACTTTAAATAACTATGAGAATGATTAAAAAATTATCCCTTCTGCTTGTTGTTTTCACCCTTCAATGCGTGCAAGCACAACAACCTTATTACGACGATGTAGATTTAACTTTAACAGGACAAGATCTCTATTTTGAATTGCAAAATAAAATTTCTGTTGCAAGTAATACTTTTAACTATGGCGACGTAAAAAACACCATAAAAGTTACTGATGAAGACCCATCAAACACTAACAATGTATTGCTTATTTACGGTTATAATGACACCGATGGAGATTGCTCTACAGACAGAACTCGAAATAAAAATGATTTTGGAGGTAACACCTGCCTGTATAACAGAGAACATGTTTTTGCTCGCTCTAATGCCGACCCGCCAATGGGAGAAGTGGATAACAACACAACCGGTATTGGTGCCGACCCGCATAATCTTAGACCTTCAGACCAACAAATGAACGGATATAAAGGAAATAAGAAGTTTGCAGCCGGAAGCGGTAATGCGGGAGATGTTGGATCCAACTGGTATCCCGGAGATGAATGGAAAGGAGACGTAGCAAGAATGATGATGTATATGTTTACCCGGTATGGAGATAGATGCCTTCCTTCTTTAAACGGTGTAGGAGCCACACAAGGCAGTACCGATATGCTGCAAATTTACCTTCAATGGAATGTAGAGGATCCTGTTAGCACTTTAGAAGAACAACGCAACCCTTATTTAGAAACTGTTTATGGAAACCGAAATCCGTTTATTGATAATCCTGCATTAGCAACCATTATTTGGGGAGGTCCCGTTGCCGAAGATACTTGGGGAATTCTAAGTGTTCAAGATTACGATAAAAACACAATTTCTGTTTATCCAAATCCTACAACCAAAACTATTTGGATAAAAAAT
>DRQI01000092.1 GCA_011330545.1 Flavobacteriia bacterium | reverse complement strand
CAGTTCTTCTGCAATTATTGTATTGACATTGGCTACTGCTTTTAGTACACCTTTTCCTAAATAATCTTTTCCGCCGTCACGAAGTTCTACGGCTTCATGTTCTCCTGTTGATGCACCTGACGGCACTGCTGCCCTTCCTAATATACCATTTTCGGTAATTACATCTACTTCTACTGTAGGGTTTCCTCTTGAATCAAAAATTTGACGCGCGTGAATGTTAACTATAATACTCATTTTATTTTATTTTTTGGTACTGTAAAGTTAAGAAATTACTGTAGTTACGCTTCTAAAAGTTACCTTTTTGTACGATAACGTTTTCGGATAAAAGATACCGCAATATTCATTGGAATTTGTTCAGCTTTATGTGTAGTAAAATTGAACTAATTTTTAATCATGTCAAAAAATTGGTCAAATAAATATTCGGCGTCATGTGGCCCCGGACTTGCTTCGGGGTGGTATTGAACCGAAAAGCATTTCTTATTTTTTAACCGGATTCCGGCAACGGTATTATCGTTTAAATGAACATGTGTAATTTCTATATCAGGGTGTGCTTCGGTTTCTTCTCTATGGATGGCAAAACCGTGATTTTGCGATGTTATTTCGCCCTTGCCGCTTATTAAATTCTTTACGGGATGGTTAATTCCTCTATGGCCATGGTGCATTTTATAGGTTGAAATTCCGTTGGCTAATGCAATTACTTGATGTCCTAAACAGATACCAAAAAGCGGCAAATTTCTTTTTATAATTTCTTTTGCTACCAACTGTGCTGCTTTTAGAGGTTTGGGGTCGCCGGGGCCATTGGATAAAAAATAGGCATCGGGATTAAAGCTGCTCATTTCTTCAAAGGTAGTATTGTAAGGAAATACTTTGATGTAGGCATTGCGTTTTGACAAATTTCTGAGAATATTCTTTTTAATACCTATATCTAAGGCGGCAATTTTATAGGCAGCATCTTTATTGCCCACATAATACGGTTCTTTTGTTGAAACTTTTGATGCCAACTCTAACCCTTCCATTGAAGGCACTTTTTTCAGCCGTTGTTTTAAGCTATTTATATCTTCTTCTGTTGTAGATATAATGGCATTCATCGCCCCGTTTTCACGGATATAAGCTACCAATGCCCTGGTATCTATATCTGAAATGGCTACCAAGTTATGTTTTGTAAACCAATCTTTTAATGAGCCTTGTGCATGAAACCGTGAATAATGAAAGCTAAAATTCCTACATATTAGCCCGGCAATTTTTATGTTTTCTGATTCTACTTCATCGCTGTTAATTCCGTAATTGCCAATATGGGCATTGGTGGTAACCATCAGTTGCCCAAAATAGGACGGGTCTGTAAAAATTTCTTGATACCCTGTCATTCCTGTATTAAAACAGATTTCTCCGGTAGCGAAGCCTTCTATTCCGATAGATTTGCCTTCAAACCGGGTTCCGTCTTCTAATAATAAAATGGCTTTTTTATTAATTTGGTAGTGCATAATTCAATGGTTTTTCAAAAATAGTATAAAAAAAAGGATAAACTATTTTAGCGTATCCTTTTTTTATTAAAAATTATGAATTATCATAATACTACATCGTAATGTTCAAATATTTTTACCAAATCATTTTCTTTTTTATAAGATAATTTATTTTCTTTGAGATAGGCCTTCACATCTTCTCCTCTATCTGAAAATAAACGAATAATTTCTTTTTTGCTTTTCTTTAATGGAGACAAATTGTTTGTTTTATTATTTTTTACATAATACTTTTCTACAAGCACATATTTATGTCCGTTATTTTTGAGCATCAAAGGGTTTGGTGTAGCTTCTATAAATTTAGCCGTAAATTCTTTTATCAACGTGTAATTTTGGCCTTTAAACAAGACCTCAGCATATCTTTGGCCTTTATTGGCATCAAAATAAAACCTTTTAAATTTTTTATTTTTTATTTGTATAGAATCCATATTGTCAAATACGAGTACCGAGTCTTTTGAGATTTTGAACTCAAATCTGTCATACAAGGCATTGTAATTAATATCGGTTAAGGTATATCTCTTTTCATCTAAATATAGCGTTCCAATTTCTTTCCAACTATCAAAAAGATAAACACTTCCGTTAATTTCTAATTTTGTAGGCTTTTGTTTAGAAAACCTGAGTTCCCAAACGTCATTAAATCTATTAGAATCAACTACTTGTGTGGGCCGTAAGGAGCCGCTAGAAAGAAGCTGAGGAAATAATTGCATTGAATACAACAAACAAGTTACTATTAAAAAATTTTTCATGACTACGATTTTTTTGACTGCAAGTGTATAAATATACTAATTATTTGGCTAATAATCAAGTATATAAATTTTACACTATTTGGAATATACCACTATACATTAGAAATCCATAGTTTTAAACAAAGGAACGAAACTCTTTTAAAATGAGCCTGTCATTCTGAATGAGGTATGAAGAGGAATCTCATTATGATGCGATTTAACTCCGCTGAACTTACGTTTCTCGTCGCTCGTTCCTCGCTCTGTCGAAATGACAAGAGACTCTTTAAAGTTTATCCCCAGATTATGCAATGGACTTCCTATTCCGTTCAGAAATCACTGCAAAATAGGTCGTTTCACTGCGTTTTCAAAATTAAGCGTAGCAGTACTACGCTTAATGTAGTAAAACACCCTATTTTACTGCGCTTTCCTAACTCATAACGTAACTCTATTGCATAATCTTGGTTTGACCTTTAACTTGACAATAAACTAAAAAAGGGATAAACTGAAAATAGTTTATCCCTTTTTAATATTGTGTAGAATATGTTATTCTTTATTCTTCTTCGTCGGAAGTTTTCTTTTCTGCTACTGAAACAGGAGGTACAGTGGTTGCTTTTTTCTTACCGCCCCTTCTCCTACGTGTAGACTTTTTCTTCTTGCCATTTGGATTGTACAGTTCGTTATAGTCAACCAACTCAACCATTGCCATATCGGCATTATCACCCAATCGATTACCTAGTTTTATAATTCTTACATAACCTCCCGGCCTGTCAGCCACTTTTGTTGCTACTTCCCTAAATAGTTCGGTAACGGCATATTTATTTCTCAAATAACTAAATACAACTCTTCTATTATGGGTAGTATCAGATTTTGACTTTGTAATTAATGGCTCAACAAATTGTCTTACAGCTTTTGCTTTCGCAACTGTTGTATTGATGCGTTTGTGTTCTATTAATGAACATGCCATATTTGCTAACATCGCTTTTCTATGCGCTGTTTTTCTCCCTAAGTGATTAAATTTCTTACCGTGTCTCATTTCTTAATTATTTAAACTTCAAGTTTGGAATTTGAAATTTATTTTTTAGAATTTATTTTTTGTAAAAAAATCTATTCTTTATCTAATTTGTATTTGCTTAAATCCATTCCGAAAGACAATCCTTTCATGTTGACTAACTCATCTAATTCTGTCAATGATTTTTTACCGAAATTTCTGAATTTCATCAAGTCATTTTTATTGAAAGACACTAAATCTCCTAAGGTATCTACTTCTGCTGCTTTTAAACAGTTTAGCGCCCTTACAGAAAGATCCATATCTATCAATCTGGTTTTCAACAATTGTCTCATGTGAAGTGATTCTTCATCATAAGAATCTGTTTGTGCAATCTCATCAGCCTCTAGGGTAATTCTCTCATCTGAGAATAACATAAAGTGATGAATCAATATTTTTGCCGCTTCTGTCAATGCTTCTTTCGGGTTGATAGAGCCGTCTGTTACAATATCGAAAATTAATTTTTCATAATCGGTTTTTTGCTCTACCCTATAGTTTTCTATTGCATATTTTACATTTTTAATAGGGGTAAAAGTAGCATCTGTAAAAATGGTTCCTAATGGGGCATTGGCTTTTTTATTCTCTTCAGACAATACGAAGCCTCTTCCTTTTTCTATCGTAAATTCGAGGTCTAATTTTACTGTTTTCTCTAAATTACAGATAACCAAATCAGGATTTAATACTTGAAAACCTGAAATAAAGTTTTGGAAATCTCCTGCGGTCATTTGTTCTTGCCCTGAAATAGTTACAGTTACGGTTTCATTGTCTGTATCTTCTATTTGTTGTTTAAAACGTATTTGTTTTAAATTTAAAATAATTTCGGTTACGTCTTCAACGATTCCTTTGATTGTAGAAAATTCATGTTCTACTCCTTCAATCCTTAAAGATGTAATTGCATATCCTTCTAAAGAGGATAACAGCACTCTTCGTAATGCATTTCCTATCGTCAAACCATATCCGGGTTCTAACGGTCTGAATTCAAATCTACCTTCAAAATCGGTAGAATCTATCATTATAACTTTATCTGGTTTTTGAAAATTTAAAATTGCCATAAGTTTTGCTATTATCTTTAATTATTTAGAGTATAGTTCTACAATAAACTGTTCGTTAATATTTTCTGGAATTTGAATTCTTTCGGGTACTTTTACAAAGGTTCCTTGCATGGTATCCGGATTCCAATTTAACCATTCATACACAGCACTATTATTGGCTAATGAACTTTCAATTGCCGTTAGCGATTTTGATTTTTCTCTAACGCCCACTACATCTCCTTCTTTTAATGAATATGACGGTATGTTTACAATCTCTCCATTTACAGTGATATGACGGTGTGAAACCAATTGGCGCGCTCCGCTTCTAGTAGGTGCAATGCCTAATCTGAACACTACATTATCTAATCTTGACTCACAAAATTGTAATAAGATTTCACCTGTAATACCTTTACTTTTAGAGGCTTTTTTGAAAAGGTTTCTAAACTGGCGTTCTAGAATACCATAGGTATATTTTGCTTTTTGCTTCTCCATTAACTGGACAGCGTATTCAGACTTTTTACCGCGGCGCCTGTTGTTACCGTGTTGCCCCGGAGGGAAATTTCTTTTTTCAAAAGATTTATCATCTCCGAAAATTGCTTCGCCAAATTTACGGGCGATTTTACTTTTTGGTCCTGTATATCTTGCCATTTTTTAGTTATTTAAGTAGGGATTATGAATTAAGGCTTATCCTTCGATAATCTAATATCCTACTTTATTAAAAAAATTATAATTGTATTAAACTCTTCTTCTTTTGGGTGGTCGACAACCATTATGCGGTAATGGGGTAACGTCAATAATCTCAGTTACTTCAATACCTGCATTATGAATGGTTCTGATAGCAGATTCTCTACCATTACCCGGCCCTTTAACATATACTTTTACTTTTCTCAATCCGGCTTCATAGGCTACTTTCGCACAATCTTCAGCGGCTGTTTGCGCAGCATAAGGGGTGTTCTTTTTAGAACCTCTAAAGCCTTGTTTACCTGCAGAAGACCAAGAAATTACGTCTCCTTTTTTATTTGTTAAAGAGATAATTATATTATTGAATGAGGCTTTTATGTGTGCTTCACCAATAGAATCTATAACAACTTTACGTTTTTTTGAACTTGTTTTTGCCATATTTTTAGTATTTAGATTTTAGTAGTTAATAGTTAGACAAAATTATCTGAATTTTAGATAATTACTATCTAATTACTAGATACTAATTACTAACATCTATTTTTTATTTAGTTGCTTTCTTTTTATTAGCGACTGTTTTTCTTTTACCTTTTCTGGTTCTAGAGTTATTTTTAGTTCTTTGCCCTCTCAACGGAAGCCCGATTCTATGTCGGATTCCTCTATAACAACCAATATCCATTAATCGTTTAATGTTTAATTGGGTTTCTGAGCGCAGTTCTCCTTCTATAGTATAGGTACCTACTTGTTCTCTAATTTTTCCAATCTCATCATCAGTCCAATCTTGAACTTTGGTACTTTCGTCTACTTTTGCATTTGCTAAAATTTCTTTAGCCCTACTTCTACCGATACCATAGATATAAGTTAATGAAATAACGCCTCTTTTGTTTTTTGGTATGTCTATACCTGCTATTCTTGCCATATAATTTAGTATTTAGTAGTTAGTAGTTAGTAGTTAGTGATTAGCTAGTGTAAATTTGGGCTTTCCATTTTCTAATCTCTAACACCTCATTACCAACATCTATCTTACCCTTGTCTTTGTTTAAATCTAGGATTTTTTTTATTAATTACATATAACCTGCCTTTTCTACGAACAATTTTGCAGTCGGCACTTCTTTTCTTTATGGATGCTCTAACTTTCATCTTTTCAAATTTAGTATCTGTACGTTATACGAGCCTTTGTTAAATCATAGGGGCTCATTTCTAATTTTACTTTATCTCCGGGTAATAATTTGATATAGTGCATACGCATTTTACCTGAAATATGTGCTGTAACTATATGTCCGTTTTCTAATTCGACACGAAACATTGCATTTGATAATGCTTCGTTTATAGTTCCGTCTTGTTCTATTGCTTGTTGCTTTGCCATAATTATGCTACAGATTTTCTTTTGGTTCCGGTTTTCATCAAACCATCATAGTGGTGATTTAATAAATGTGAGTTTATTTGTTGTATGGTATCAATTGCTACACCCACCATAATCAATAATGAGGTTCCTCCATAAAACATCGCCCAACCGGGTTGTACTCCTGCTTTTACAATTATTGCGGGCAAAATAGCTAACAAAGCCAAGAAAATAGAGCCTGGCAATGTGATACGTGATAATATAGTATCTAAAAATTCTGCAGTTTCTTTACCCGGCCTAATTCCCGGTAAAAACCCTCCACTTCTTTTCAAATCATCTGCCATTTTATTCGTGGGTATTGTAATTGCTGTATAGAAATAACTAAAAATAATTATCAATACGGCAAATAAAATATTATACCACAAGCCGAACATATCTGCAAATGCAATACCAATTGATTTTATCGTCTCATTTTCTGCACTGCTTAATAATTGTGGCACAAACATAAGTGCCTGTGCAAATATAATGGGCATTACTCCTGATGAATTTAATTTTAACGGAATGTATTGCCTAGCGCCGGCAACATCTTGTATATTACCTGCAACTGTCCTTCTTGCGTATTGTACGGCAATTTTTCTAACCGCCGTTACTAACAATACACTTCCTAAAATTACCACTAGCCATATAATTACCTCAATCAAAATCATCAATGCACCTCCGTTTGATTGGGTAGTTCTTGAGGTTAACTCTTGCATAAACACTCCCGGCAATCTGGCAATAATACCTATCATTATCAATAATGAGATACCATTACCAATACCTTTATCGGTAATTCTTTCGCCTAACCACATGGCAAATACGGTACCTGTAGTCAATAATACCATAGACGATATCCAAAATTCAGGACCGGTACCTAATAAAAACGCACTTTGTGGAATTCCTAATGCAGGCAACCCTGCAATATAAGCAGGTGCTTGCAATAATAGAATACCAATGGTTAACCATCGTGTAATTTGGTTTATTTTTTTTCGACCACTTTCACCTTCTTTTTGTAATTTTTGTAGGTAAGGAACGGCAATTCCCATCAACTGTACTACAATAGAGGCTGAGATATATGGCATAATACCCAATGCCATTACAGATGCTTTTGCAAAAGCACCACCGGTAAATGCATTTAATAACCCTAACAGGTTATTATTTTTGGTAGTATTTTGAAGTGCCGAAAGTTGCGCGGGGTCTATACCCGGTAGGGTAACTTGCGCCGCCAAACGATATACTACCATTAAACCTAATGTTAGTATAATCTTATTTCTAAGCTCTTCAATTTTCCAAATATCTTGTATGGTACTAATAAACTTTTTCATTTATACGTTGTAATAATCTTTATAATGTTACTGCTTGGCCTCCTGCTTTTTCAATTGCTTCTTTAGCGGATGCAGTAAACTTATGTACCGTAATATTTAATTTAGCTTTTAATTTGCCTCTGCCTAAAATTTTCACCAGGTCATTTTTATTAGCCAAACGATTTTCAACAAGAATATCTAAGGTAACGGTATCTTTAATCCTACCGTTATCTACCATTTCTTGTAATACATCTAAATTAATACCTTTGTATTCTTTACGATTTATATTTTTAAATCCGAATTTAGGCACACGTCTTTGCAATGGCATTTGACCTCCTTCAAAACCAATCTTTTTAGAATATCCTGAACGAGACTTTGCTCCTTTATGGCCTCTTGTTGCAGTGCCTCCTTTACCAGAACCTTGGCCCCTGCCTATTCTCTTGCCACTATTTTTAACTGAACCTTTTGCAGGTCGTAAGTTATTTAATTCCATAAATTATCTTATTTAACTTCTTCTACAGAAATTAGGTGTTTTACTTTGTTCACCATTCCAAGTATTGTTGGGGTAGCATCATGCTCAACTACTTGGTTCATTTTTCGCAATCCTAACGCTTCTAATGTTCTCTTTTGATCTTGAGGGCGCCGAATCTTGCTACGCACTTGTTTTACTCTAATTCTTTTCATTATACCCTTTATTAACCGTTAAACACTTTTTGCAATGAAATTCCTCGTTGTTTGGCAATGGTATTAGCATCACGTAATTGTAACAGTGCATCAAAAGTAGCTTTTACTACATTATGTGGATTTGAAGACCCTTGAGATTTTGACAATACATCATGCACTCCAACAGATTCTAATACTGCACGTACTGCACCACCTGCAATCACACCTGTACCGTGAGATGCCGGTTTTAAAAATACTTTAGCCCCACCATATTTACCTTTTTGTTCATGTGGCAAGGTTTTTTTGATGATTGGAATTCTCACTAAATTTTTCTTAGCATCTTCTATGGCTTTTGCAATTGCAGAGGCAACATCTTTAGATTTGCCAAGGCCATGACCTACAACTCCGTTTTCATTACCTACAACAACAATTGCAGAAAAACCAAATGTTCTACCACCTTTTGTTACTTTGGTAACTCTTTGAACTCCCACCAAATGGTCTTTTAAATCTAAACCGCTTGGTTTTACTATTTCAACGTTTCCGTATTTTTGATACATAATTTCTTATTAAAATTTTAAACCTGCTTCTCTAGCACTATCTGCTAATGCTTTAACTCTGCCGTGGTATAAATAGCCATTTCTATCAAAAGCAACATTTTCAATACCTGCCTTGATGGCTTTTTCTGCTAATGTTTTTCCGACAAGGGCGGCAATTTCAATTTTTGTTCCTTTTTTAGAGGCTATACTTTTTTCTCTTGATGAAGCGGCAACTATCGTAGTACCTGCAACGTCATCTATTAGTTGCGCATTGATTTCTTTATTACTTCTAAATACCGAAAGCCTAGGCCTAGTAGCATCTCCAGAAACAATTTTTCTGATTCTGTGCTTTATTCTTTGTCTTCTTTCTAGCTTTGATAATGCCATTTTGATTTACGATTTATTCGATTTACGATTTATTTGATTTACGATTTATGATTTTCTATTATTTATTCTTATTTCTAAAATCTACAATCGCAAATTACTATTATGCTGTTTTACCAGCTTTTCTTCTCAATTCTTCTCCAACGAATTTCACACCTTTTCCTTTATAAGGTTCGGGTTTACGGAAGGAGCGAATTTTTGCCGCTACTTGCCCCACTAATTGTTTATCAAAAGATGTTAGTTTTACTATTGGGTTTTTTCCTTTTTCAGAGATGGTTTCTACTTTTACTTCGGGAGCTACATTCAACACGATATTATGTGAAAACCCTAGTGCCAAATCTAATTTTTGGCCTTGGTTACTAGCTCTATATCCTACTCCTACCAATTCTAATTCTTTTGTCCATCCTTTTGATACACCTTCCATCATATTGTATATCAATGCTCTGTACAATCCGTGTTTTGCTTTGTGGTTTTTACTATCTGAAGGGCGTTCTACTATGATTTTGCCGTCTTCATTTTTCACATTAATCTCACTGATTTCTTGTGTTAATTCGCCCAATTTTCCTTTCACGGTAATCATACCATCTTTAAAATCGACAGTTACTCCTTCTGGTATTGCGACTGGATTATTTCCTATTCTTGACATCTCTACAACTTTTTAATATACATTACATAAAACTTCGCCACCCACATTTTCTTGACGTGCTTGTTTATTTGTCATCACACCTCTTGATGTTGAAACGATGGCAATACCAAGTCCGTTTAAAACCCTCGGCATATCTGAAGCACTTGTGTACTTACGCAAACCCGGCCTACTAACTCTTTGAATTCTTTTGATTACGGGTTGCTTTGTTACTTTATCGTATTTTAAAGCGATTTTAATAGTATCTTGAACTTTATTTTCTTCAAACTTGTAACTTAAAATATATCCTTGATCGAATAAAATCTTCGTAATTTCTTTTTTTAAGTTAGAAGCCGGTATCTCAACCACTCTATGTCCTGCTTTTGCAGCATTTCTTATTCTTGTTAAATAATCTGCTATAGGATCTGTATACATATATATTTATTTACGGTTTTGGTTTTTAACCTTTTTCGGTTAAACCTGAAACCAATTTATAATTTTACCAACTGGCTTTTTTTACTCCGGGTATCAATCCTTTATTTGCCATTTCACGGAATGTAACACGGCAAATACCAAATTGTCTCATATAGCCTTTTGGCCTACCTGTTAATTTACAACGATTGTGCATACGAATAGGCGACGCATTTTTGGGTAGCTTTTGCAATGCTTCATAATCTCCAGCCTCTTTTAATGCTTTTCTTTTTTTAGCATATTTAGCTACTGTTTTAGCTCTTTTAACCTCACGGGCTTTCATTGATTCTTTTGCCATCTCTTAATTCTTTTTAAATGGTAAACCTAATTCGTGTAATAGTGATTTTGCTTCTTTATCTGTATTTGCCGAAGTGACAAAGGTAATATCCATACCTCCAATTTTATTCACTTTATCGATATCTATTTCAGGAAAAATAATTTGCTCTGCAATTCCTAAATTGTAATTTCCCCTCCCGTCAAAACCTGTTGCTTTGATACCTCTAAAGTCTCTCACCCTAGGCAATGACGCGGTTACTAACCTGTCTAAGAATTCATACATTTTATCTCCGTGAAGGGTTACTTTAACCCCAATGGGCATTCCTTTACGCAATTTAAATGCTGCAACGTCTTTTTTAGATATGGTAGCTACTGCTTTTTGGCCTGAAATTTTAGTCAACTCATCAACGGCATATTCTATCAATTTCTTATCTGCAACTGCCGCACCGACACCTTTGCTAATTACAATTTTTTGTAATTTAGGAACTTGCATTATATTTTTATAACCGAATTCTTCGGTTAGAGCAGCTTTGATTCTGCTATTATAATCTTCTTTAAGTCTTGGTACATATCCCATAACTAAATAATTTCTTTCGATTTTTTAGAATATCTAACTTTTTTATCTCCTTCGAATCTATAACCAACCTTTGTTGGAACTCCGTTCTCTAATATCATTAAATTAGAGATATGGATTGGTGCTTCAAATTTTGAAATACCGCCTTGAGGGTTTTGGGCGCTCGGTTTAGTATGTTTAGATACCATATTGACGCCTTCTACTATTGCTTTATTCTTACTTTTAAGAATTTTAACAACTTTACCTTCTTGTCCTTTATCATCACCGGCGATAACGATGACTTTATCTCCTGTTTTTATCTTTAATTTGGGCATAATTTGCAAACTTATTAAAGCACTTCTGGTGCTAATGATACAATTTTCATGAATTGTTTTTCACGAAGTTCCCTTGCTACGGGTCCAAATACACGTGTTCCTTTCATTTCTCCTGAAGCAGCATCTAACAATACGCAGGCATTGTCATCAAATCGAATATATGAACCGTCTTTACGGCGTACTTCTTTTTTAGTTCTCACCACAACGGCTCTAGAAACTTGTCCTTTTTTAACATTACCATTCGGGGTGGCATCTTTTACAGAGACTACAATTTTATCTCCAACAGATGCATAACGCCTTTTTGTTCCGCCAAGCACTCGAATTACCAATACTTCTTTTGCACCAGTATTATCGGCTACTTTTAATCTTGATTCTTGTTGTAACATATTATTTAGCTCTTTCTAAGATTTCTACTAGTCTCCAACGTTTGGTTTTACTCAATGGGCGTGTTTCCATTATCTTAACGGTATCACCAATATTACAGTCATTTGTTTCGTCGTGTGCAACATACTTTTTTGTTTTTAACACGAATTTACCATACATAGGGTGTTTTACTCTAGTAACTTCATTAACTACAATAGATTTTTGCATCTTATTACTTGATACAATTCCTATTCTTTCTTTTCTAAGATTTCTTTTTTCCATCTTGTAATTATGAATACAATTATTGTACTTCTCTTTTAGTTAATTCTGTAGCAAGCCTGGCAACAGTTCTTCTTAAATCTCTCAATTGAATTGGATTTTCTAATGGAGAAATGGCATGTGCCATTTTAAGATCTGTATGATTTTTTCGTAACATCGCTAATTTTTCTTGTAATTCTGCTACAGATAATTCTTTAATTTCAGATTGTTTCATCTTCTTTTATATTAAGCGTTTTCGTCGTAATCTCTTGCTATTATAAATTTAGTTCTTACGGGTAGCTTTTGTGCAGCCAATCGCAAGGCTTCTTTTGCAACTTCAATTGGAACACCACCTATTTCAAATAATATTCTTCCGGGTTTTACCACGGCAACAAAATATTCGGGAGCGCCTTTACCTTTACCCATACGTACTTCTAAGGGTTTTTTAGTAATGGGTTTATCAGGAAAAATTTTAATCCATAAACTTCCTTGCCTCTTCATATAACGGGTAGCTGCAATACGTGCTGCTTCTATCTGCCTTGATGTGAGTAAATTTTGATCTAAGGCTTTGATACCAAACATTCCATTAGACAGCCTGTGTCCTCTACCGGAAATACCTTTCATATTTCCTTTGGCTTTCTGTACTTTACGATATTTTACTCTCTTTGGTTGTAACATTTTCTTAAATTAAAAAAATTATCTTCTTCTTTGAGGCTTTCTTCCACCGCCTTTACCGCCTTTGCCTTGTTTTTTTGACAAGCCTACTAACGGTGATAAATCTCTTTTACCATATACTTCACCTTTCATAATCCACACTTTCACTCCAATTCTACCATAGGTAGTATGTGCTTCTACCAGTGCATAATCAATATCTGCCCTAAAGGTTGACAATGGAATTCTTCCTTCTTTATAGTGTTCTGATCGTGCCATTTCAGCGCCGTTTAAACGTCCTGAAATTTGCACTTTAATTCCTTCGGCATTCATTCGCATTGAAGCGGCAATTGCCATTTTGATAGCGCGCCTATATGAAATTCTATTTTCAATTTGACGTGCAATACTAGACCCTACTAAGAAAGCATCTAATTCGGGGCGTTTAATTTCAAAAATATTGATTTGAATTTCTTTACCCGTAATTTTCTTCAATTCTTCTTTTAGCTTGTCAACTTCTTGTCCGCCTTTACCAATAATAATACCCGGGCGGGCAGTAGTAATGGTTACTGTAATTAATTTTAGCGTGCGTTCTATGATTACTCTCGAAACACTAGCTTTTGCTAATCTCGTATGAATATACTTTCTTATTTTATCATCTTCAGCAATTTTATCGCCATAGTTTTTTCCACCATACCAGTTTGATTCCCATCCTCTGATAATTCCTAAACGGTTTCCTATTGGATTAGTTTTTTGTCCCATACTACTTACGAATTGCTTGAATTATTTTTTGTTCCTAAAATTAATGTGACATGATTAGAGCGTTTTCTAATTCTATGTGCACGTCCTTGTGGTGCCGGCCTTAATCTTTTTAACATTGCCGCACTATCTACATAAATTTCTTTTACATACAAACCCGCATCTTCGATACTGGCATCTTCATTTTTTGCTTGCCAGTTTGCAATTGCAGATAAGGTAAGTTTTTCTAAATTACGTGCAGCTTCTTTAGGGCTAAATTTTAATATTTGAAGTGCTTTTTCAACTTCAACACCTCTTACTAAATCGGCTACCAAACGCATTTTTCTCGGCGATGTAGGGCAGCCTTTTAGTTTTGCAAAAAATTTATTTTTGCGTTCTTCTTTAAGCTGCTGTGCTCTTAATTTTTTTCGAACTCCCATGATTACCTACTATTTTTTTCCTTTATTTTTTGCACCTGCATGTCCTCTAAATGAACGTGTTGGTGAAAATTCTCCTAATTTATGACCTACCATGTTTTCTGTTATATATACCGGAACAAATTGGCGGCCATTGTGAACTCCTATTGTTTGCCCAACAAAATCAGGCGTAATCATAGAGGCTCTTGACCAAGTTTTAATAACCGATTTTTTTCCAGATGCTATATTATTCTGTACTTTTTTTTCCAATTTATGGAAAACATAAGGTCCTTTTTTTAGTGAACGTGCCATATTTTTTTCTTATTTTTTTCTACGTTCTAAAATATATTTATTACTAGCCTTCGTCTTAGAACGTGTTTTATATCCTTTTGCGGGAATACCGTTTCTAGACCTAGGATGTCCTCCTGAAGCCCTACCTTCTCCACCTCCCATTGGGTGGTCAACCGGATTCATCACTACTGCCCTTGTTCTGGGCCTTCTACCTAACCATCTGCTTCTACCGGCTTTACCCGATACTAATAACTGATGGTCTGAATTTGATACTACACCAATAGTAGCTTTACAGGTAACCAAAATCATTCTTGTTTCACCTGAAGGCAGTTTAATGGTTGCATATTTACCTTCTCTTGCCATTAACTGGGCAAAAGAACCTGCACTACGGGCAATTACCGCTCCTTGGCCGGGATGTAATTCTATACAAGAAA
Source organism: Flavobacteriia bacterium (assembly GCA_011330545.1). Classification (GTDB taxonomy): domain Bacteria; phylum Bacteroidota; class Bacteroidia; order Flavobacteriales; family Flavobacteriaceae; genus Aureibaculum. The sequence continues at coordinate 3,757 of DRQI01000092.1, read as the reverse complement.
TTACGGTACCTAGCGGGATATTACTCAAGGTCATTGCATTACCTATTTCTGGAGCTACTTTATCACCAGAAACAACCGTTTGCCCAACTTTTAATCCGGCTTGTGCGATGATATACCGTTTTTCGCCATCTGCATAATGCAACAATGCAATAAATGCCGTACGATTAGGATCGTATTCAATGGTTTTAACTGTTGCAGGAACGTTATCCTTATTTCTCTTAAAATCAATAATACGGTATTTCTTTTTATGGCCTCCGCCTAAATAGCGCATGGTCATTTTACCATCATTATTTCTTCCACCGGATCTCTTTTTTGGCGCTAATAAACTCTTTTCGGGTGTATTAGTGGTTACTTCTTCAAAGTCATTTACAACTCTAAAGCGTTGGCCCGGTGTTATTGGTTTTAATTTTCTTAATGACATCTTTTTTCGTCTTAGATATTGCTATAAAAATCAATATTATCTCCTTCAGCTAACTGAACAATTGCTTTTTTATAAGCTCCTTTGGTTCCTGAAACAACTCCTTTTTTTGTAAATTTGGTAGTTCTTTTTACAGGATAGTTTAATGTTCTTACTTTATCAACCGAAACTCCATACGTTTTTTCAACGGCTAATTTAATTTCAATCTTATTAGCTCTTTTATCAACTACAAACCCATAGCGGTTGAACAACTCACTTTGATCTGTAACCTTCTCTGTAATAATAGGTTTTATTAAAATACTCATAACTATTATTTGCTAAAATTAGATTCTATTTCTTCTATACACGCTTCTGAGAATACAATCTTATTTGCATTCAAAACATTATAAGTATTTAATCTTGAGGTACTTATAATATTCGTATTTTTCAAATTGCGCGACGACAAATATACGTTTTTATTTGAGGCGTCCAACACAAATAAAGATTTTTTATTTTCAAGCTCTAACGCCTTTAAAATATTGATAAAATCTTTGGTTTTTGGAGTGTCAAATGTAAAATCTTCAAGAACCAAAATACTATCTTCTTTGGCCTTTATTGACAAGGCTGATTGCCGTGCCAATTGCTTTACATTTTTATTTAACTTAAAACCATAATTTCTAGGCCTTGGCCCAAAAACCCTACCTCCACCTCTAAAAATTGGAGATTTGATACTACCTGCTCTTGCAGTACCTGTACCTTTTTGTTTTTTAATCTTTCTGGTACTTCCTTTTATATCTGCCCTTTCTTTCGCTTTGTGAGTACCTTGGCGTTGGTTTGCCAAATACTGTTTCACATCTAAATAAACCGCATGCTCGTTTGGCTCTATCGCAAAAATAGCATCTGAAAGTTCAACTTTTCTCCCAGTTTTTTTCCCGTTGATATCTACTACTGCTACTTTCATTATTTCTCGATGATTATATAAGAGTTTTTATGTCCGGGAACAGCGCCTTTTACTACTAAAAGATTCTTTTCAGGAACTATTTTTAAAACTCTTAAGTTTTGAACTTTAACTTTTTCGCCACCCATTCTACCGGCCATTTTCATACCTTTAAATACTCTTGCAGGATATGATGCAGCACCTATGGAACCGGGAGCTCTCAAACGGTTGTGCTGGCCGTGAGTTGCTTGTCCCACTCCGGCAAAACCATGGCGCTTTACAACGCCTTGAAAACCTTTACCTTTTGATGTACCTGATACATCTACAAATTCACCTTCTTCAAAGTGTTCTACTGTAATTGTGTCTCCCAATTTATACTCAGCTTCAAACCCTTGAAATTCAACGACACGTTTTTTAGCAGTAGTACCGGCTTTCTTAAAGTGTCCTTTCAACGCTTTTGAAGTCTGTTTTTCTGCTTTGTCATCGAAACCAAGTTGTAACGCTTCGTAACCGTCAACCGCTTTGGTTCTGACTTGGGTAACCACACAAGGACCTGCTTCTATAACGGTACAAGGGATATTTTTTCCATTGTCGTCAAAGATACTGGTCATTCCTATTTTTCTTCCTATTAACCCAGACATTTAATTTAAGATTTAAGGTTTAAGATGTAAGGTTTGACCCTTATTTATTAAACCTAATTATTAATTATTTACTTTCCTGTTGATTGCAACAGCACATTTTACTTATTAAAAAAGGGCTAAAATACTTCAACCCTTGAATGTATTTTTTCCGTTTTTCCCTTGTCAACCGCTTGGGACATGTTCTATCCTGAATTCATTTCAGAATCTTTCCAATTCTACGAAAACAAGTTTCCGTTTTACTCCATAAAACTCCTACCTTCGTAAGAATTTCGATAAAAGTTTATTAAACTTTTATCTCAACCTCAACACCACTAGGCAGTTCTAATTTCATCAAAGCATCAATTGTTTTTGATGAAGAACTGTAAATGTCTAATAATCTTTTGTAAGAACTCAATTGAAATTGTTCTCTAGACTTTTTATTTACGTGTGGTGATCGCAATACAGTAAATATTTTTTTATGTGTTGGCAACGGAATTGGCCCGTTAATAACTGCTCCTGTACTCTTTACGGTTTTTACAATCTTTTCAGCAGATTTATCTACCAAATTGTGATCGTAAGATTTTAATTTTATTCTAATTTTTTGACTCATCTATCTCTATTTAGTAAATTAACCTAAGGTATTTTTAATTACTTCTTCTGCTATATTAGAAGGGGTTTCAGCATAATGCGAAAACTCCATTGTTGATGTTGCCCTACCTGATGATAAGGTTCTCAAAGAGGTAACATAACCAAACATTTCTGACAAAGGTACGGTTGCCTTCACTACTTTTGAACCTGCCCTATCTGACATGTCACTTACTTGTCCTCTTCGACGGTTTAAATCACCTACTATATCACCCATATTTTCTTCGGGGGTCAAAACTTCTAATTTCATAATAGGTTCCATCAATACTGCCTTCGCAGCTTTTGCAGCAGCTTTATATCCTAACTTCGCAGCTAATTCAAACGATAGTGAATCTGAATCTACAGGGTGGAAAGAACCGTCTTTTAGGGTAACTTTCATGCTATCCATTTCAAATCCTGCCAAGGGGCCGTTTTTCATAGCCATTTTGAATCCTTTTTCTACTGAAGGAATATATTCTTTAGGGATATTACCTCCTTTTATTTCATTGACAAATTCAAGTCCTGATTTTCCTTCTTCTGCAGGTTCCATAGTGAATACTATGTCAGCAAATTTACCGCGGCCACCGGATTGTTTTTTATACACTTCTCGATGGTCTGCTTTTTGTGTGATGGCTTCTTTATATTCAACCTGAGGCTGTCCTTGGTTTACTTCTACTTTAAACTCACGTCTCAAACGGTCTACAATAATATCTAAGTGAAGCTCGCCCATACCTGAGATAATGGTTTGGCCGGAGGCTTCATCAGTTTTTACAGTAAACGTAGGGTCTTCTTCGGCTAGTTTAGCTAATGCCATTCCTAATTTATCAACATCAGCTTTTGTTTTAGGCTCTACCGCAATACCGATTACCGGATCTGGAAAATCCATACTCTCTAATATAATAGGATGTTTTACATCAGAAAGGGTATCACCGGTTTTAATACTTTTAAATCCTACTGCTGCCCCAATATCTCCTGCCTCTATATAATCAATAGCGTTTTGTTTGTTAGAATGCATTTGATAAATACGGGAGATGCGTTCTTTTTTGCCCGAGCGGTTATTTAATACATAAGAACCGGCATCCAACCTGCCTGAATACACTCTAAAGAATGCTAACCTTCCCACAAAAGGATCGGTAGCAATTTTAAATGCCAACGCGGCAAAGGGTTCTTTTATATCTG
>DRQI01000091.1 GCA_011330545.1 Flavobacteriia bacterium | reverse complement strand
TTTCAGTTGGGTTCAAAGATATTTATTTATGACAGGTTTGGTAAGATTTTAAAAGAATTATCTCCCGGTGGAGAAGGGTGGGACGGCCGTTATCGCGGCAAGCCCATGCCGGCAGATGATTATTGGTTTACCGTAGCATTAGAAGACGGCAGGTTGCGAAAAGGGCATTTTAGTTTAATAAGAAGATAGCTAATCTTTAAAATATAAGGTTCATACAGATGAAAAAGTTTAAGACAGTTTTATTATTTTTAATTCTTTGCATACAGTATTATGGTGTTGGTGCACAAGGTACACTTCCGATATATTCAGATTATCTATCAGATAATGTTTATTTAGTACATCCGGCAGCAGCGGGTATCGGCAACGATGGAAAACTGCGTTTTACACACCGCCAACAATGGTCAGGAAATACAGATGCGCCTTCATTACAGACCATTAGCTTACATAATAAATTTGGAAATAAGGTAGCCCTAGGCCTCATTTTGTTTAATGATAAAAACGGATTTCACTCGCAAGTAGGAGTACAGGGCACCTATGCATATCATGTTAATTTCGGTAGGGATGATGCACTCAATCAAATCTCATTTGCACTATCGGCAACCTACGCTCAAAATAAAGCAGACCAACGCAGCTTTTCAATTCCGGATCCCGTAATCTCACGCATTGTAGAATCGGATAGCTATTTTAATGCCGATTTTGGAATGGCTTATCATAATTTAGATGGATATGCATTCTTTACGGTAAAGAATTTATTGTTAAACACAAGAAGTGCAATTACCGCAGAGAACCGCTCTATCAATTTGCGAAAATATTTATTAAATGTGGGCTATTTTTTTGGTTGGGGAAAGAGGTTTCAAATAGAACCTTCTATGATGTTTCAATTTGCAGAAAGGACAGAAGAAATTACCATAGATGCCAACGTAAAAGTGTATAAAATTTTACATAAAAATAAACGTATATGGATGGCTGCATCCTATAGAAGGAGTTTTGACAATAACAAGATTCAAGAATTAAGCCAGATAACCCCTATCATTGGCCTGGAACTTGACAGGTACTTTTTTTCGTATACCTATACCCAGCAATTGGGAGATTTTGTCTTTCAAAACGGAGGCTATCATCAGTTTACATTGGGCTTAAATGTTTTTAGAAAACGGCCCAAAGATAGGGGGTACATCCCAAGGTTTAATCGGTTTATTTACAAAAATGACAATTGATAAATAATGAACTAATTTAAACTTTTTCAATTAGCTAAAAAATTGTCCTTTTGCACCCTATTTTGTCTTTTTTTCCTTCCATAGCCATGCTATGCAACTCAAAAAAGCCTTCAATAGGGTAAAAAACTCCTAATTTTCGCTTCAATCCAAAAAGTTTAAACGAGTTCAACCTAAAAATTTAGGAAGCCCAAAGTTTTACCGCTAATTCTAAAATAGCATGGATGTAAACTTCGAGCTTCCAACTCCTAACCAACCTAACTAAATAATCTGTTTATTCGAGCCGAAGTTAGAAGCTAGAAATAATTTCCAGCTTCCGGCTTCTAACTCCTATTTCCCAGCAATTCTCCTACCACACATAGTTTTTTCGCTTCGCTTGTTTTTTAATAGCCTCAATCATCGCTTTATCCAAACTTTTTGATGCGCCGGCTTCTTTGCGTTTTTTGGCAACATAAGCCACGCGTTTTGCATTCAAAGTATTGATTTTTTCCTGAATTTCTTTGCGTTTTTTTCGTTGTTGAGCAACGTAGGCTTTTAATTCAACTGATGATTTTCCTTGTAAATACTTAGGCAAACTCTTTTTGTCAATATTTTTATAACTAAACCCTTTTTCTTTTTCGGCATCAACTAAATCCCAACCGGCATTTTTATAAATTCTCGAGCTTTTACTCACGGCTCTTTTTACAACTACCACTTCATCCAATTGAGCAGCATTAGTATCCTGCGCCGTTTGCAACTTCATTTTACTTCTTCCTTGAGAGCCGTAATAAATATAAGTATCGTTTAGTTGGGCATTTAATTGTATGATGATATCGTCATAAGGAGAGGCAATCTGTACAATGGCCTTATTATGGTCAATAGCCATATAGTCGCCATCGGTTAATTGGGCACCGTTTTGCCATTTTCCATATATGCCGTTTTGATAATTTCCGCAAAAAATAGTATTGATAGTTACCCCTTGTTCGTTGGCTTGGGTTGCCGCATCTTTATAATTAATCTTACCTTGTGTAAAAGGCTCGTTGCCGGCAATAAAGATGAGTTTTAAGTCATTTTTATTGTGCCCCCAATCCAATTGCTTTAAAGAAGTGAGAATTACCTGTCCGCAAAACTCATTACCGCCGTTGGTATCCAATGAAAAGAGCTTTTCTGAAATTTCATCCAAATCAGAACTAAAACCAATGACTTGACGGATATACCCTTCTTTTGACGATAAGTTATCATTGCCATATTCGTACAGTGCAATTTGTAAATCGGGGTTTTGATTTTCGCATTTTGCATACGAAAGTTCATTGACAATTTCCCACAATTGTGTTTTAGCTTGATTTATCAGGCCGTCCATAGAATTGCTCGTGTCTAATAACAAGGCAATTTTTATGGTATTTTTCTTTTCGGGATGATTCATGGCCGTTGCCAAATAAGTAGTTAAGGTTAAAGTTAGGATGAGAATGTTCATGTGATTTTTCATAATAATCGTTTTAATTTCAGGATAAAAGTAATGGCTTGCAAGAGTTCAAAAAACCATAAATGAGTAAGCAGGCCTGTTGAATGAGTAAAAGAGCCTTTTCGGTAAGGATTGAAGGATATTTTGTTGCCTTTTAAGAGTAAATAGAAGGTAATTAAGATTGTGTCATTTTAAAAACCCGATTTAAGTATGTAGTTTTACATCGGTTATTTATTGAATTTACAGAAAGAACCGTG
>DRQI01000090.1 GCA_011330545.1 Flavobacteriia bacterium | reverse complement strand
TTTTTTATTAGGATTGGCATCGGCGGGTATCATGGGCATCGGCGGTTATTTTATTATGAAAGGCACGATGACTTATGGTGAGTTTGTATCGTTTACGTTGTTTTTAGGGTTTATGATTGCCCCCATTGTACAAATGAGCAATATTGGCAGCCAGTTAACCGAAGCTATGGCCGGTTTAGACAGGACGCAAGAATTGATGGAAATGACCGAAGAAGACAATCCTAAAACACGTACAAAACAATTGACAGCCATTCAAGGGGACATTGTTTTTGACAAGGTTTCTTTTAGTTACGAAGAGAATAAAGAAGTATTGCACGATATTTCTTTTAGTGCCCATGCAGGAAGTGTTACCGCCTTGGTTGGTTCGTCAGGCTCGGGAAAATCTACTATTGCCGGATTGGCAGCTACTTTTTTAAATCCTACTCATGGCAAAGTTACCTTAGACGGTATCGATTTGGCAAAGGTAAATTTGAGTAGTTTCCGCAAGAATTTAGCAGTAGTATTGCAAGATGATTTTTTATACGAAGGCACTATTCGCGAAAATATTTTGTTTGCGAACCCTGATGCTAGCGAAGAACAATTGTTGGCAGCCGTAAAAGGAGCTTATGTCAATGAATTTACTGATCGGTTTGATGACGGACTCGATACGGTTATTGGCGAAAGGGGTGTTAAACTTTCGGGAGGCCAACGGCAACGTATTTCTATTGCCCGGGCTTTATTGGCAAATCCGAAAATTATCATTTTAGACGAAGCCACTTCAAATTTAGATACCGAAAGCGAATCGTATATTCAAAAAAGCTTACAGGTATTGATGAAAGACCGTACAACATTTGTCATTGCACACCGGTTGAGTACCATACAGCAAGCCGATCAAATATTGGTGGTGGAAGATGGCGAAATTGTAGAACGTGGAAAACATGATGAGCTAATTGCCCGAAAAGGGCGCTATTTTGACTTGTATACGTATCAGAGTAGGATTTAACTCTTTCGTATGTTACTTTGGTAGACGATATTTTGTATATCCTACCTAGTACCAGGCATATTTTTGTCTTATAGTTTATACTTCTTTGCAAATAAATTGACTTTGTCTTTTGGCCCGAATAAAATTTGTACAGTTTGGTCTCCGGTATCTATAAAGATATATCTCTCTTTTAATTTGGAATCAGATAGTACAGTGTTCATTAAATTTAAAATAAGATCTACATCATACCAATCTCCAATATCTTCAGGTTTCACAATATATATTCTTTCATTAGCTGAGAGATATATTTTATAGTCTACTTTATAATCTTCGTCAATAGCTACATCCATCCAGACATCAATAGTAACCAATTTTCCATTACTGTTCTTTGCAAATTCTTTGATTAAATTATCGTAGTCAACAGGAACAAATCCCGTTTCTGCATCAAACCATTGATAAATACCAGAAACGGTTAAGAAATTATAGATGTACCCATTTGAACCGTCGTATTCGGTTTGTTCTTTTGCTTTATCAATTATCTCCTTGCTAAAGGGTTTATCTACTACACCAAACTCGAAGAGGTCATTTGCAATTTCTTGTACAGATCCTTTAGTGAGTTCGTAGGATTCTTTTAATAGTTTAATTAACCTTTTATTATGCAGTACTTTATCCAATTTATCAAAATATCCAACAGGTTCCATTTCAATTAGAGTTGAAACAATTCTATCAACCAAATAATCTGGATATTCTTTTCTCCTTTCAAATTCTAAAAGAATTGTTGTTATAATCTTATCATCATGTGTTAATTGATACATTTTTATGGCCGGATACAGACCTTCAAAAAACTTATCTTTGTCTTTTAGATACTGAAATAAAAGTTGTTTTTGAGTTTCACCTTCTATTCTTATAAGAGCTGTCAAAGCTCCTTCTTCATCAATTTCTTTTTTTAAGAAATCATGCGCAATAGGAATTACTCTTTTATCTCCATATTTAAATAAAATATTAGTCAGGCTAATAGCTGGATTTGATGATGACCAACTATTTTTCATTTCAACGAAATTATCATTAGGGATAAGATTTTTATGATAAATAGTAAGACAAATTTCAACTACTTTCTTTTGTGCATTTATATTGCCATTTTCTGCAAATCCTTCTAGGCCAGACATTACATAATCATATTTATTAAAATCAAAATCGTCTTCGAGAATGAGCTGTTCAATAAAATCAAGCACCTTTGTACTTTTTCCATCTTGACTAAGCCAATAGATGAGGCGATTTACATTTTCAGATTTTCCAGATAATAAAAGGTACTTAAAAGTATGGGTATAATTAGGAAATTTCATATAACCAGCTAGTTGAATTATATGTTTTTGATCTTCAATTATATTTATATTATCAAAAATAGTTTTAATAAGTTCTGAATCTTGAATAGTATAGTTTTCAGGATCGTCATAACTTTTATTGAGAGCCAAATAAATATTCTTCCTCGCTTCTTTATTATTACTTTTGAGTATTTCAATGATTTGTGGAATTACAGATTTATCTCCTGCTTTATATCGCTCAGTTAATGTTTTGTTTTTGAGTTCTTTTAACTCTTTGAGCTTCCTTTCTTCATTCTTTTTTTGTATATATTTTTTAAGATGCTCAACTTCTTTGGTTTTTGAGATTATTTTGACTTTTGTTTTTTGATTCCCATATTTAGCACGTTCTTCATTTCTTATTTCCTGTTCATAAAGTTTTTGTAAATCTTTATCAGAAATTTTATTTTTCTCTTGCCCTTTACATGAGGCTACAATTAGTATAGTGACGATTAGTGTTAAAATTTTTTGCAGCATTTGATTCTTTTATGGTATCTATATTCAAACAAATTTAATTTTTAGTATCATATTTGACAATATTGACTGTATTTTTTTACATTTCAATACTATTGATTCATTTTTTCTTTTAAAAATTTTTCAAATAATAGTTTTTGATCATAGCTAAATGCCATTGCTCTAGTTTGGAAAATAATCAAATAATTTCTCATCTGGCAGAAATATGGGCTTGTATTAAAATATACCAAATCTCCAATTTTATCTATTTGTTTTAAGGCCTCTTTTGCCTGATTTTTGGTTTCAAATTCCCATTGTTCAATTACTCCATCAGAGACCAAATTAGAAGCATCTTTGACCCTATAAAAGTAAGCCCAAATACTTTTTACATTTTTAAATAAGCCTATATTTAAAGAATCGGTGTAGTCTTTAAATAAATCTGAATTATAAAAGTGATACAATCTGCTTTTTGTAAATGGAATTCGATAATAAGGGTGATTGCTAAAAGACTTAATCTGATTTCGATTCAGTTCATTATAAATTCTGACTTTTTTAAGTCTGTTCGTGTCAGAAATCCAATTTATTTTTTCAATATCAGCAACAAATGATATAATTTCTTTACATGGCTTATCAATTAGTTCTATTTTTTTATCAAAATCTTCAATGGCACTTAGTGATGGTGTTATTATAGTTTTAACTTCTTGTACTTGTGGTGATTTTATTTTATTCTTTTTATTAGAGCGGCTCCAACATATAGAAAAAAAAATTACTATAATTATGAGGTTTTTCATTTTTATGTTGATATTAGAGTTTCTAGCATAAATGTCAATTTATCAATGAAAGATGTCGGGGCTTTACGGGAGGGTTTATTCCGGCAAACCATCCCAAATTTCAATATCGTCTATCCATTGGTATTTCGGGTTGGCATCGCCATAAATTTGCGTGAGCATAATAAAATCGATGGGCTTGGAGTTTCGGGTGGTAGGGCCGAGGTGATCGCCTACTACTTCACCGTTTATTTTCCAAAGAGCCCTTCCGTCATCGCCTTCACTCCAATGCCAATAAAATTCTGTTAAGAACCACTCGTTTTTTGGTACCGGAATAGTTTTATTATCAATTTCCCAGAGTGAATGTTCAGAATTGCGGTCTCCTTGCCAATGCCAATAAGGTATGCCGTCATCATCGGTATAAATAAAAGATATTAATCTAAATCCCGTTCCCAAGGCATAATCTTTTGTTTTAAACTCAAAAAAAGTCCGCCATTTATTGGCTTTTGTCAAGCTGGCGGTGTCTAATTTTATCCAATATTTAATATAAAGGTCTTTGTTGCCTTCTGTAATGTCTAATATTTCATACGGACATTGTGTATCGCCTCGATATTCGTAATTTTCTTCTTGATAGAGTGCTTTTGTGAGCGTTCCGTTATGTCCGGTAACAGATTGAATCTCAGCATTTATTGCTTGGTGGTTGTCATCAG